>JADLEA010000018.1 GCA_020846365.1 Bacteroidota bacterium | reverse complement strand
ATGCCGACAAGCATCCAGTATGCCCACATGCCCGGATCCACGAACGAATGCACGGAGGTGTCGCCCAGCACCCCGCTTCGCGTCAGGAAGGTCGAGTACAACACGAGTATGAAGCAGAGCATGCCCAGCACCAGGTTGGTGCGCGCGAAGGCGCCGCTCTTCCTTTGCGACATGATGGTGTGAATGGAGGCGACGCCGATCAGCCAGGGGACCAGGGACGAATTCTCCACCGGATCCCATGCCCAGTAGCCGCCCCACCCCAGAGTCTCGTAGGCCCAGAAGCCGCCCATCATAATCCCCATGCCCAGCACAAAGGCGCCGAACACGATCCACGGCGCGGCAGGACGGAACCAGTAGTCATAATCCCGCTTCAGGAGCGCAGCCATGGCATACGCATACGGGACTCCCATGGCAGCGAAGCCGCTGAACAGCACCTGCGGGTGGATCACCATCCAGTAATTCTGGAGCAATGGGTTGAGGCCGCGCCCGTCGGCGGGCATGAAGCCGGCCTTCACCTCGCCCGGAAAGCTCTCCCACACGTAGAGGAACGGGTTCTTCACAAGAAGCATCACCAGCAGCAGAAGTTCGATCGACGCAAACACCGACATGACCTGGGCTTCATATCCGTACCGCGACGAATGCCGCATGAGGAACACGCCGATGAGGGCCGTGAAGAGGGCCCAGAGCATGAAGCTGCCTTCCTGTCCCGCATAGAACGTGGAGATCAGCAGCGGCGTGGAAAGCGCCCTGGAGGAGTAACTCCAGACGTACGTGTATTGGAACTGATGAGTGAGGATGAAGTACAGGAGGGTTGCCGCGCCCAGGATCACAGCAACTACTGTGCTGTGATAGAATGCCCGCCCGATGAACAAGGACCGCTCGGTTCCTTTGCGGTGATGTTGCACATATCCCAGCACGGATACCAGCGCCGACACAAAGGCGATCTTGATGAGGATGCCGCCGATCATACGGGCTCCTGAGTGTTAAAGAACAGACAGCTGTAGCTGACTCGTTGCCGCCCTGAACTCATGCAGCGCGTTACGAACACTTCAACGCAACGCGAACCTCTAAACGCACCACATTGCAGCGCCACGTAACCCCGGGCCGCGGATCTTGGCCGGCCCGACCGCGGACCCTAGGATGCCTTGCCGGTCACTTCCGATGCTTCCGCTTCGTACTTGGACGGGCACTTCGTGAGCACTTCCGTCGCGTGGAAGTACCCCTCCGGGGTGAACTTCCCTTTCGCCACGACGCTCGTCGCCAGCTCGAAGTTGTTCGGCGCCGCGCCGTCCAGGACGACCAGGCATTCCTTGCCGGCGTCATCCACAAGGTAGAACCTGAACTGGCTCGTGGACGGGTCGAAGCTGGAGTGCTTCTCCTTGTTCCACGTCCCCTTCAACTGGACCTTCTTATCCTTGGCCATCGCGCCGGCAATATCCGTGTACTCGACGTTGCTGTCCAGGAACGAATAGGCGCCAAACCCGAGGAAGAAGAGCACGATGATGGAACCCACAATGATTTTCGCGTTCATCTCCTGATCCTCCCTGCTAAGACTCGTGACGTGATTCTTTTTCCAATTTGCTGATTCTCCCGTCGAGACGGAAGAGATAGACATACAGCCCGAGCCATATGCCCAGGACGATAATCATAACGATGTAGAGTTGATGTTCTGCGAGAAACTCCACGGCTATCCTTTCGCCTGCAGGTGAGACTCAAGGCGCGCCGCCCGCACCCGCAGCGTGAACATCCACACAAAGAGAAGGGTGAATGCAATCAGCGAGGCGAAAAACACAACGCGCATATTCGGGGACATCTTGAATTCGATGACTGGGCCGGCACCATCCGGATCACCTTTTGCACCCGGGTGCAGACCCGTCATGATTCGCGGCATGATGAAGACGAAGAACGGCACCGTGACCGCGGCGATGATCGAGTAGACGGACGACAGGGTGGCCCGCTTCTCTTCCACCTCGATCGCCGAGCGGAGCGAGAAGTACGCGCCGTAGATCAGCAACAGGACGAAGATCGATGTCTCGCGCGGATCCCAGTTCCAGAACGACCCCCAGTTGAACTTTGCCCAGACGGCCCCGGTTGCGGTCGCCAGGATGCAGAAGAGCAGTCCCAGACCCGCCGCCGATGAAGAACGGATATCGTCCAGCATATCCCGCTTCCTGAGGTACCTGATGCCGAACACCATGCTGGTGAGGAACGCCATGACGCTCAGCCACGCCGTCGGGACATGGAAGAAGATGATCCGGGCCTTTTCTTCGAGCCCGGGAATAAGGGGAAATTCAAGCCAGGATTGGGGCTGCGGCGTTATCGGGAGCGCAAAGGCGGCAATGATGACGAGCGTGAGCAGGACACCCAGAGCACCTTTCAGAATCATGCAGTCAGTCTTTCCATATGTACTCAAAGAGCAGATACGATGTCGTCACAACGACGACAATATACGAAATGAGGATCTGAAATTCACCTCCGGCATCCGCCCAGGATGTCCCCTCCGATGCAAGACGCGTCGCATTGATCACGGTCATGAGCAGAGGTAACAGTATAGGAAACGAAAGAACCGGATAGAGGGTTCCCTTGGTGTTGGCCCGGGCGATGATGGCGGCGATGATCGTGGATGCCGCTGCCAGCCCGATGCTGCCGAGCGTGACAACCCCGATGAATACGCCATACGACCTGATGACAAACCCCTCGATGAGCACTGCATACAGAACAACGGTCAGAAGGGTCAAGCCCGCGCCCAGGACCAGATTGAACAGGAGCTTTCCGAAATAAACCGCGCTGGCAGGCGCCTGGAGCTGCAGCGTCATCGCCGTGCCCCGCTCCTCCTCCATCACGAACGTCCGGGACATGCCGGACATGGCTGCAAAGAACAGCACCACCCAGAGCATCCCGGCCAGAACCTCGGGAGACGCCGGCTCTCCGCCAAGGGAGAAGAGAATGATGGAGATGGTGGTCACGACAAACATCCCGAGGGCGTTGATCGCATAGCGGGTGCGCAATTCCGCGTGCCAATCCTTCAGAAAGACCGCCGACGTGGCGCGCAACCACCGCCTGCCGTACCGCTCATCGGGCTGCATTCAGATTCACCTCCGTGTCCCAGCCGTCGATGTCCGTCAGGTCGTTTGTCGCCACCACCAGTATTCCCGCCGTGCGCTGCTCATGCATGATCGACCGGACAATCGCCGTGCCGTCAGCGTCAAGGTTCGACATTGGCTCGTCCAGGACGAGTATAGACGGGCGGTGAACCAGCGCCATGGCATACTTCAACCGTTGCTTCATTCCGGAGGAGAATCCACGCACGGGATCCTGCCGCTGCGCGTCGAGGGCGACGCGATCCAGCAACCCTCGGCTCACGTCGTCAGAGGGCCTGTATCCTCTGAGGTTCATGCTCATGCGGAGGTTCTCCATCGCCGAGAATTCCTCGTAGAGCTGAAGGTAGGGGGCCACTAGGCCGATCATTGCCTTGCGGCCGAACTGATCCTGCGCACCGTCGCTTTCGATTCTCGCCCATCCGGCCGTCGGGGTAAGCACGCCGCACAGGATCTTGACCAGCGTGGACTTGCCCGAGCCGTTGCGACCCGCAATGAGGAGCACCCCGGCGCCGGAGACGCTGAAGGAAATTCCCGAGAAGATGGTCCGCCGGCTGAAGACTTGTCGAAGTCCCTCTGCGTGTATGCGGATCGCCATCGCTATCTCCTGACCAGGCCGATTTTCCCCCTGACCCGGTGATCCGGAAGATCGAGGACGTAGAAGTATACCCCGCTCGGCACCGTTGATCCGTCGTTTCCTCTCCCCTCCCAGAAGAAGACCTGGCGGTCCACGTAGAGGCTTGACGGAACGTTTCCCGACGAGTAGAGGAGGTCCATCCCGGCGGAGAAGATGTACAATGTCCCGTGAACCTGTTCCAGCGGTTGGACGGGTATGCACACGCGCGTATGCAGTCCGGGCACGAAGGGATTCGGAAAGGCTTTTCCTTCTTTGATCGCATCCGGGTCGAAGTTTCGCTGGATCGTATCCCCCACGATAAACCACGTGGACCAGGCGGTGATGTCCGGAACGTCCAGGGATGCATACAAACCAAGCGGCGTCAACCGGTATGTATCATCCGGTCGCGAGGAGCGAAACCGGTACGTGTACTGCTTTGACACCGGGACACCCGATGCGGCGCCTGCGACATCGGTGTTGTTCAACACCACCATCATGGTATCCGGGGGACGGATCAACTGATAATAGCGGGATCCCAGCGCTGGCAGACTCCCCTCAAGGTCGGTTCCGGCGGGGGCGTACTGCCT
>JADLEA010000017.1 GCA_020846365.1 Bacteroidota bacterium | reverse complement strand
GGGGCAGCTTTTTGCCACACGGCACGGGTTCGCTGCAGGAGCGCAACGAGCCTAGAACCCGAGCTTGAGTCCCATAGCGATGTTGTCGTCGAAGAGTTCGACCTGCCGGTAGGCGAAGTCGACTCCCAGCGTTGCACCGCCACTGATGTCGTACACGATGCCGAAACCGAGCGTCGCGCGGAAGATGCGATCCTCGGCTTCTTTGATCCGCGGGACAAAGCCGTAGCCAGCGCGGGCATACAACTCCACGGGCGACAGCTTGATGCCGTATTCGCCGCCGATCCGGTATTCGTCTTCATACAGGTTGTTGTTCATGAAGACGCCGTTGACCGTGTACACCATGTTGTCCTGGACCTTGCCGGTGTAGCCGACGCCGATCTCCAGAAGGGACGGGAGTTCGAAGCTTGCGGCTTCGACCTTGTACCGCTGTTCCGGCCGGTCGCCTTCGGTGACGATGGCCGAGCGGTAGAGCCCGCCACCGTCGAAGGAGATCTGGGGACCGATGTTCTTCACGGCAATGCCGAGTTGCAGGCCGGTGACGCCCACAAGACCGTCGTACTGCAAACCGACGTCGAATGCAAATCCGCTCGCGGAGACGCGGTCAATGCGTTCCGAGATCAGTTTTGCCGTCGCGCCGGCCGAGATGGCATCCGTCAGGGAGCGTCCGTAGGTCAGTCCCAGAGTCACATAGGTGGGGCTGTACACTCTTCCGCCCAGTCCTTCCGGATCATCCACCGTGGTCAACGGGATATCACCGAAGTCCAGTGATTTAATGCTGAGTCCCATGACGCCGAACTCACCGAACTTGGCGGCAACGGCGCCGTAGTTCATGCGGGTATCGGCGAGGTAGGACATGGTGGAAAACATCGCTTCCGCGGAATGGGTAAGGCGGCCAAGACCCGCGGGGTTCCAGTGAATGGCCTCGACACCCCCGGAGTTCGCGATGCTGGAACCGCCGAGCGCCATATCACGCGCGCCAACTGGGATCAGGAGTTCTGTCGCGGCTGCGGTGCCGGTCCTCTGGTTCTGGGCGAAGGATGTGCCAAACGCCATCACCAGCGACACGCAGAGCAGTACAGCTCCGATCAGAAGTCTGCTTTTCATGCTCAATTCTCCTTTTGTACGTCGTGTTCGTTTAGAATACGTCTGGCACTTCCTGTTCCTGGATCACCGCGAGCTTCAGCACCTTCGTGGCGCCGATCCCGGGCATGTCCACATGGACGAGGTACATACCGCTTGCCACGGGGAAGTTGTCACGGTTACGCAGATCCCACCGCACGAACTGGGAGGCGTCGTCTTTATCGAGCACGCGTACCAATTGGCCCGCAAGGTTGAAGATGCGGATGGTAGCCTTTGCCGGCAGTTTGTTAAAGGTGACGAATTTCGCGTTCTTGTTCGTTTCCTGCGGGTTGAACGCGTAGTACGGATTCGGGAAGACACCAACCATGCCGACGTCTTCCTTCGCCAGCGACTGGTCAGCCACCGTGTTCGCCGGGGCAGTGAAGGTGAACGTGTTGGCCGGTGTGTTCAGGTGGTTCGCGAGAATCAGGAACTCGTCGTTGGCTTGATAGCCGACCGCAGCCCTGCGATTAAACGTGCAGAACCACATGATTGGCAGGGTTTCGTTAAGAATATCCACCTGCAACGAGGGATCAGGAGTCTCGCTGTACGGCACGTCAAAGATGAAGAGCCATTCCCTCGGACCCGACGCGCCGATGTTGTCCGTCGGCACATTGTAGAACCCGGGGAAGTACTTGCCGTCGAGCAACGCATTGATCGCGTTGTTCTCCAGGAATCCCACCATAAGCCGTGTCGGTGGCGTTGTCTCGTTGTTGTAGGCCGCAAGCGGAATGTTCTTAATGTACTCCTGGAACGCATATCCCGCAGAGGGGTTCAGGATGAATGGAGCGAACTCCGGTCTTGCAGGAGCGGCTGTCGCACCACGCATATACCTGTACCCGAATGAGAAATCAGGATCATTCGGATCCGTCACGTTGCCATTGGCATCCGTCGCCGCCAGCTTGAGCAACACGTTCCGCAGCTTGTCGTAGGTCACCGTGGAGCCGCTGAACCACTGATCGTAGGCATTACCGATAGCTCCGTGACCGGGAGACGGATAGAACCCTTCCGAACCCCAGTCCGCATTCACCCACGTCCAGCGGCGCTCGCCCGACGGGATGGACCAGTCCTTCATGCCGGGAGTTGAGGGTCCCGTCACTTTCAGGAACATGCCGTCAACGATGGTGTAGTTCTCGTCGCCGGATTGATTGCTCTGGTTGGCAAGAACCACCTGCCCGGTGGTGGCGTCGGTCAGATCCCACAGCGTGTTGCCGCTGCCGTCATCCTTGAACGTCACGCGATAGGTGTGGCCGGTGATCTTGTTCGGGTCGACGACGATCGGAATCACTTCGCCTTCGCTCGTGGAACCACCTGCTGCAACGCTCTGCGTCACTCCCTTGATCGTGTCGCCATAGGCCGACGCGAGACGTGTACCCGGCTTCGGGCCTTGCGGCACCACCCGGTACACAGTGGGAGTCGATTCGAGGGACGAGGGCACAAACCCGGTCTTGGAGTGCGTGTAAGCCGTAACGGCGATGTAGTACTCGGAGCCGTTGTAAAGCTTGTTCACGTCCTTGATGTAATCCCTGTCCAGAACAAAGGACCGGGCTACGCCGCTGTTGGACCCGAACTGGATCGGCACCTGCAAAATAAGGCCGGTCGCAATGTCAAATTGGCGGTCCAGAATCACTGCAGGGTCGGTCGGCAGGTCAAACACAGCCAGTCGCTTTGCCGACGTGATCGGCGCTCCAGCTGACGGGAACTGGTACACGTTGTATCCCTCAAACTGGTAGCTGCCCGGCTGGAAAACGGTCTCCTCGATGTCCTTTACCCGCTGGGCATTGGACGACCATTCGAGGACGATCTTTTCGTTGAGTTCGGCAATCTTCACATCGGGCTGCGGCGGGGCTTTCGGCACCGCGAAGACCGAGTTGTAGGTATTCTGTACGAACTCGTCGTTGAATTTCATGACTGCAACGCTGGAGAGACGGTCAGAACCGATACCGCCCACAACGCCAACCACGACTTCCTGTGTGTCACCAGGAGCCATGGTGATCGGGCCGCAGTTGAGAAGAATTCGCCTGTCGCCCGGGCTGATGGAGTAGTCTGTTCCTTCGCCGTCTATGAAACCCTGCCCCGTCGTTGGATCGCCAGAGAGCGGGAACAAGGTCTCTGCCATTCCAGGCGGATGGGGGAACAGGCGGAGAGCCGCCGTGGATGCGTCGGGAACGTATCCCCTGAGCATGCGGATCCATCGCTTGGCGCCTTCATAGGAGAAGGGCGGATCGCTGATGGTCGTCCCCGCAGAGAAGTATGCAAAGGACGTCATGGGCAGGTTCTTGACGTCATGGCGGATCTGCAGATCAAACACCGCAGAATCTCCGGGCGACGGGACAATCGGTCCCTGGAGGAAATCATAGGCAACGGCCGGAGGCGGCAAGCCGAAATCCTTGTAGACATCGTCGATTGCCTGTCCGTTGTACGTGAAGCCGATGCTCATGAGCGAATCGCATCCGGCGAGGTCATCGCCGGAGCCGCCGAGGTCTGGATCGGACCACTGGCAGAAGTACAGGCTGTCGATATACAACGAGCCTTTCTGCGTCTGGGCCGCATCCAGCGTCACCCCTCCCTTGTTGATGATCCGGTACTTCTTGAAGTACAGATTGCCGAGGGCATCGGCACGCTTGTACCCCCAGATCGTACACTGGATCTCGAGTCCGAGCGGATCCGAGCCCCACACACTGGCCGAAGCGACGGGATCGATGTCATTGAACACCGTCCACATCACCTGATCGGCCGGCGAATTTGGATCGACACCGGCAATACCCGGCTCGTCCAGTTTCCGTGCGATCAGACTGTCTGTCGTGAACAACGGACCTGCATCCTCGTCGTAATTGAATGCCGGAGGTTTTTGGTACCCGGGTGTGCCGTTTCGTTCGACATAGGGGGCACCATACGCAACAGGCCACTCATCCCAGTCTTTTGCATACAGATCCCGGATGGCTGCCTTTTCGGCGTCCGTCACGTCGGCAAACAGCTTTTCACCCACCTCCGCTGCGTCTCTCTGCAGATCCTCATCGGACATCTGCATATAATCGCGGCGAATTCTGTACATGCGGACATCGGGGTCAGACGGGTTGGCGCGGGTTGCTCCCGCTCCCGTCCCGATAATACGCCCTTCGCGTGTACCGACGTTGTACGACTGGCCGATAACACGCTCAACCTGCACAGGGTGCGGCTGAGTTAGTCCTGCATCGAGAAACGCCTTGCCGCCATACACGAGGCCGTCCTGGTAAATCAGATGGCCTGTGCCGCGCGGAAAGTACCCGCCGTCTTTGTTGGTTGTGGTCCAGTTCCCCTGGCCGGTCGCTTTCATCCACGTGACGAAATTGTTGATGTTCAGCGGCCGTGCAAGCGGGGTACCGTCGATCTTGGCGAGGGAGTTGTCGCTCTTCGACGGGTTCCTCGGGTCTTCCTTTGCGATTGCAAAGGAGAACGCCGCCACCGTGAGAAGAACCAGCACCCTCGGAAGTACTCCGAACAGCATCTTTCTCATTGTTCGCTACTCCTTGTTGTTAGCCTGAACATAGAATGCCGTGTTGCCGACTCCGGAACTGTCGCAATGCGCGTCCGGAGGAAGTCAGCGTCAGATTTCAACCCTCATGCCAAGGCGGACCTGACGAGGTGCACCGTACACATCGCCGAGGTTCACCCCATACGCTGCCCAGCGGTTCTCAAGATTGACGGCCCGGTAGAACGCCTCGTAGTTCGGAATCTGCCGGTAGCCGGCGGACAGCGGGTTCGACAGGAACCCGTCATCCTGCGCGCTACCTGTGGTGGGATAGACGCCCAGCACATGCTTCGTGTTCAGCAGATTCAGCACATCGACGTACACTTCCATGCCGAGGGGTCCAACCTTGAACATCTTGCTGACCTGAAGATCGATGTTGAAGTAGAACGGCGTCGTCGAATTGTTCACTGACTCCGTCGGATAGCTGTAGCGCGGGTCGTTGATGGGCTCCACACCCACCGTCCAGGGATCGGACTGGCCCAGCTGCTTCAGCTCTTCGATCTTCGTGTAGGGGTGGCCGCTGTTGAACGTGGCCAGAATGTTCGCGCCGAATCCGGACAGCACCGGTCCGCCTTCATCCATGCCCCACCGGTAATCCAGCAGGAACGAACCGCGGTGCGTCTGGTTGAAGTCCAGAGGATTGATGAATGACGTCGCACGGCCGATGTTCTGCTCCAGCGCGCCGAACTGCGTGCGGCTGTTGGAACCGGTGCCGCGCGCGTCAGACAGCGTGTAGTTGAACTTCGCCGCAAAACGCTCGGTGCGGCGGAGCTCGAGCGTCAACTCGATGCCCTTCACCGTGCCGAAATCGTCGTTCAAGTAGGCCTTGTAAAGCTCTGTGCCGTTTGCATCCAGGACTGACCTGACCTGAATCTGGTCTTTGATGTCCTTGTAGAACCCGCTCAGGGTGAATGCAAAGTTGTTGCTCAGGACCTGCCGGATACCCATTTCGTACTGGGTCGTGCGCTCCGGACGAACCAGGAAGCCCACCGGGGTCAGATATGCATTGCCACGGGAGATCGGGCTCACGGTGCGGCTGAGCGTCGTATTGCCGACGTAGACCTGGTTCAGACTAGGCATCTGCGCATAGTTGCCGTATTGCGCGTAGAATACCGTGTTGTCCGTCACCGGGAATGAGAGACTCAGGCGCGGCAGAATGAGCTGGTAGGGCTCAACTTCTTTTTGCGCGGTCTCGTCAATGATGTCCAGATTCGTGTCAAATTCCGGATTGAACGGATCCGAGAAGGACTTGTGCTTCGGATTGAAGTACTCATACCGGAGACCAACGCTCAGGATCAGGTCCCGGTACTCGAATTTGTTCTGGATATAACCGTTGATGAAGATGGGCTTGCGCGGAGCGTCTAGACCGTCGTCGGCCTCTGCGCCGTCCACGGTGTAACCGTAATGGTTCACCGTTGCCGCTTTCGACACCAACACACGGCGCTCAGCATCGCTAGTGAACGTCCGCACGATGTTTCCTCTCGAACCGTAGAGGTACGTCATGTAGTTCGAGATGTTGTTCATGATGTACTGCCGCATCGTCCACATCTCACCACGACCACCGATCTTCAACTCCCAGTTCTTGTTCATCTGCCTGGTCAGGTCGGCCGACACACCCCAGGACTGCTGGCTATTGATTTGGAACGTGTTGTTCGGGGTGAATTCGTGGTTGATGCCAAAGCCATTGATCACCGAATACGCCAGCGGTCCAACCCACCTGCCGCTGAAACCGGTGTAACCGATCGCGGCGTTGGCGGTGCTGTCCATGTACGCTCGCCAGTTCGTCCCGAAATCAGGGTCGGTGTTCTTGAAGACACGGCTGCTGAACGACACGCCCACTTCATAGTACGTCGATGCGTCGATGACGTGCGTCATGCGGAGATTGCCGAACACGTTGGTGCGATGCTCGATTTGGCTCCGGTTCAACGCGAACGTGTTCGCCAGAGCGCCCCGCCACGCACCGCGTGTCGGATTCTGCTGATACGAGTAGCTCCCCGTGAAGCGGAACTTCAACGGCTGCATGTCATACTGGATTGTCCCCTGCCCGCTGTTCGTGAAGATCCAGTTGCCGGGCAGATAGTTCTCCCGGAAACCGATCGGACCGGGGAGGTCCTGTCCCGCGCCGCGGGAATCGTTGATGTCGGTCTTCAGGTCGAACTCAAACGGGGTCAGCCAGATCTGCTGACGGTTCCGGTTGTAGTTGTGCTGGCCCGCAAGGAAGAACGTCAGGTTCTGCACGCCGGGGACCGGGCCGCTGAACGTGGCGACGATGTTCCTGTACCCCCACGATGACGTTCCGAGAAACTGCTTGCCCGGCTTGGCAAAGTCATCCGTCAGGTAGTCAACGGACGCCTTGTACGCAGTTCCGCCGGTCCGCACGTTTGTGCGGACGATACCGGATGCGGATCCGCCGTATTCAGCCGTGAACCCGCCCGCTTGCAGCTGGAGTTCTTCGACTGCTTCCTGAATGATGGAGATGTTTTCACTGTTGAACAGCGGGTTCGTCACATTGGCGCCGTCCACGTAGTAGGCGACCTCGCCTGAACGGCCGCCGCGCACGTAGAGGTTGCCGCCCTGCTGGACAACACCCGCCTGCAATGCAACGATGTTCTGAATGCCGCGGATGGGCAGATTCTCAATGTCCTCCTGCGTCTGCAACCGTACCGTATTGGTCGTGTTGCGCTGAACGAGGGGACGTTCCGCGACAATTTCGACTGCCTGAACCTGGATGGCTGAACTGGTCATCTTCAGGTCCTGGCTCGTGGTCATGTTTGAGCTGACACGCACATTGGAAATCGTCAGCTGGTTGTATCCCACGTAGGATACGCGGATCGTGTAGACTCCGGGGCGGATGCTGAGGATAATGTAATCCCCATTGATGTCGCAAGCGGCGCCAAGGTTCGTGCCCTCAACGAACACGTTCGCACCTACCAGCGGTTCGCCGGAGTCCCTATCCGTTACCCGCCCGCGCAGCTTGCCGTCCTGGGCAAGCAGCAGCGCCGGAAGGAGAACGGCTGCAAACAATACAGCGAAGAGCTTACGTTGCATGTGTTACCTCCTCTTGTGTGGGCTGGAATACCTACAACAGGTACGACAAAATCACGACACCCCGTCTGTGCAGGAAGGCAGGAACATCGTCAAGGAACCATGCCAAATACGGTGCTGCAATACCCTGCGCGTCTCAGTGACCGCAACACGGTGCGCTGAGCCCGCGCGGTGCTGCTGCGCCGCGTGGCGTCTGTGTGAGGTCTGGGGATCCACCTGCAACTACTGCGATCATATGACGATCACACGCACGGGGATAGAACGGTAAGACGGGTGAAAAGGTGTATCAATGTACGCCGGATGCTTCACCTCCTTCGTGTGCTGGGATCTACTGGTTGTAAGGATGGCGTTTCGTTGGTGGTGAGTAAATATAAATACCGAGGTTGTGTTTGTCAAGTGTTTCAGCTAAAAAATGCCCCCGTTTCGTCGCATTCTCCCAATCTAGGCCAGCACCCGTTGGGCCGCCGAAACCCCCCTGCCGAGCTCCACGGAGAACCCGCATCGGGCGAGAGCCCGCTCCAGGCCGGCTACCACCGCGATAATATCCAGATCGTCATAGTAGCCCAGATGGGCAATCCGGAATATACGCCCCGCGAATTCCCCCTGCCCACCGGCAACTGTGATGCCGTTTTCACTTCTGAAGGCGCTTTGCAGGGTTTGCCATGAGACCGACTCGGGAATCCACACCGGAGTCACGGAAAAGGATGGTTTCTGCGAAAACAACCGGAGGCCCATCGCCTCGATCCCGGCCCGCAAGCCAAGGGCCAGCCGGCGATGCCGCTTCCAAATCTCTTCCATCCCCTCCTCTATCATATGCAGGAGAGCGGCATCGAGGGCCGCCACGAGCGATATGGCAGGGGTCCAGGGTGTATCGTTCTTCTTCGCGGCTGCTAGGGCCACCCCCAGGTCAAAGTAGAACCGTGGCAGCGACGCCTGCTCCATCGCCTTCCGCGCTTTCGCGCTCAATGCCACGAAGGCAAGCCCGGGCGGGATCATCAGCCCCTTCTGTGAGCCGGTGATACAGGCATCGATCCCCCACGCGTCGAATCGCAGCTCATGTGCCCCGATCGATGAAATCCCGTCCACGCATACCAGCGCATCAGAATGCGTATGAATGACTTCGCTCATGATCCGGATGTCTGTCGCCGCACCGGTCGAAGTTTCGCTCTGCGTCAAATAGACTGCTTTTGCCCCGGGGTGCAGACGGAGTACCTCTTCCATCTGCGACGGCTGCACAACGTCTCCCCAAGGAATCGTGCATTCCACGACCCGGACGCCGTACCGCGAGGCAATCTCCCCCCAACGTTTCCCGAACTTTCCTCCGTTCACCGTGATAACGGTGTCCCCTGCGCTCAGAAGGTTGACAACACACGCCTCCATGGCGCCAGTGCCCGATGCCGTCAGCGTGAGCACCGGCTCCCGGGTCTGGAAGACGGTACGGAGGTTCATCTGGACGCGCTCGAGCAGTGCGCGGAATTCCGGATGGCGGTGATGGATGAGAGGCGCCGCGAGGCGCAGAAGGACATCTTCCGGAACGGGGGTCGGACCGGGAGTGAAGAGGCGGCTCTTCATGAAACTCCGACGTGACTATGAGCGGAGGTGCTCGGCGATAACTTTGACGACCTCTGACTTCCCGAGACCGTTGATCGAGGAGAACGGCAGCACTTCGCGGCAGTTGCTGAACCGCGAGAATGTCTCTTTTGCGGTCTGCACAATCCGCGGCATCTTGCTTGCGGGAAGCTTGTCGGCCTTTGTGAGCGTGACCAGAAACGGGATCTCGTAGTAGTCCAGCCATCCCACCATCATCATGTCCAATTCGGTCGGCTCGTGGCGGGCATCCACCAGCTGGAGAACGAGGGAAAGCTGAGAGCGTGTCTTCAGGTACTGCTCGATGAGCTTTCCCCAGCTGGACCGGATTTGTTCGGGGAGGCGGGCATAGCCGTAGCCGGGAAGATCCACGAAGTAGAACTCCCCGTTGACGAGGTAGTAGTTCATCTCGCGCGTCTTGCCCGGGTCGGTGCTTGATCGCGCGAGATTTTTCCGGTTGCAGAGCTTGTTGATGAACGAGGATTTGCCCACGTTGGACCGGCCGAGGAAAGCGACCTCCCTCGCCCCGTCTTTCGGGAGCTGCCGGAGATTCACAGCTCCCAGTACGAATTCCGCAGACGCAATCTTCATATGCAGTGCAGAGGAGCGGTGATGCGGTTCTTAGTGCGACGCGGCGTTTTCCGCCGCCGGTTTTTCCGCAGGGGCGGCCGTGGCCGCGCTCTCGGTCGGTTTCTTCTTCGCCGTTTTCCGCTTGGGCGCTGCCTTGCGGGTCGACGATTCCGATTTCTTCGCGGAGGGTTCCTTGCCGGTGTTGAAATCGACAAGCTCGATGACTGCCATTTCCGCGCCGTCGCCGGGCCGTTGGCCGAGTTTTACGATGCGGGTGTAACCCCCGGGCCGGGTCGCGACCTTTTCGGCGATGGTGGAGAAGAGCTCGGTCAGAACCTCCCGGTCCTTGATGAGCTTTCCCACTTCCCGCCGGGCGTGGCCGCCAGCATCCAGAAACTGCTTGGCGCGCGCGGAGATTCCCGCACCCGGCGCCGCAGCAGCATCCGCCGGCTTCGCTTTCTTCGCCCGCGTGATCATCTTCTCCACCATCAAGCGCGTCTCTTTGGCTTTCGCTACGGTCGTGATGATGCGTTTGTGCCGCAGCAATGCCGTGGCAAGCGCGGAGAGTGTCGCCCGGCGATGACTCGCCGTGCGTTTGAGTTTTCGGCCTGCAATACGATGTCGCATAAGAGTCGTCCGCTAAATAATCCTGTGGATCACTCGGTGTCTTTAAGGTACTTCTCTACGTCCATCCCGAACGTCAGCTTCTCGGCCTCGACGATCTCCGAGAGCTCCGCAAGGGATTTCCGGCCGAAGTTTCTGAACTTCAGCAGTTCGCTTTCCTCTCGCCGCACCAGATCGGCGATGGTCTTGATGTTAGCCGCCCGCAGGCAGTTGTGGGAGCGCACGGAGAGCTCGAGCTCGTCCACCGGCGTGGTGAGCACCTTCCGGATCCTCTGGAACTCAGCATCCTGCTCGGATTCCTCTTTCGGGGCTTCCGGCTCCACATCGAAGCTGATGAAGAGCTGGATGTGGTCGCGCAGGATCTTGCCGGCGTACGCCAGGGCATCTTCCGGCGTGATCGAACCGTCCGTTTCCACCTCGATCGTCAGCTTCTCATAGTCCGTCTGCTGACCCACGCGCGTGGTCTCCACGAAATAGCGCACATTGGTGATCGGGGTGAAGACCGCATCGATGGGAATGAGTCCCACGGGCTGATCGGGGGCCTTATTCTCCTCCGCCACAACGTACCCGACGCCGCGCCCGATGCGCAGCTCCAGCTCGAAATTGGCGTCGGCATTCAGCGTGGCAATGTGAAGCTCCGGGTTCAGGATCTCCACATCCGGTGAAGCCTTCTGGATGTCGCCGGCCGTGAAGTCCTGCGGACCCCTGACGGGGATCACGATACGGTTGGTCTTCTTGTTAATCATCTTCATGCGAACCTGCTTCAGGTTCAGCACGACATCCGGCACATCTTCCACGACTCCGGGGATCGTGGAGAACTCGTGTGCAACGCCGTCCACGCGGAAAGCCGTAATGGCGTACCCCGGCAGCGACGAGAGGAGCACGCGCCGCATGGAGTTGCCGATGGTGACACCGAACCCTTTTTCAAGGGGCTGGACGATGAAGCGGCCGAAGGATGCAGAATGTGTCGCATCGTCCAGATGAATCTTCTCCGGCATCTGGATTGTTCCGATGGTCATGGTGTTGTCGCCCTCTCTGACTGTCACTTACTTCGAGTACAATTCAACGATCAACTGCTCGTCTGCGTTTAACGGTATGTCGGCGCGCTCGGGGATATTCAGGAACGTCCCGACCATGGCTGCCTTGTCCAGGCTCAGCCACGGAAGCATCGCCGTGTCTTTCATGCGCTTCATGGATGCGTGCAGGGCTTCCATCTTCTTGCTCTTGTCGCGCACCTGGACTGCATCGCCTGCTTTCAGCAGATAGGAAGGAATATCCACCGGCTTGTTGTTCACCAGGAAGTGGCCGTGCACCACGAGTTGACGCGCGGCTTTCCGCGACGGCGCGAGCCCGAGGCGGTACACCACGTTGTCCAGCCGCCGCTCCAGCATCTTCACCAGGGTTTCGCCGGTGCGTCCCGGCTGCCGGAGCGCCTTCGCGAACGTGTTGCGGAACTGCGTCTCCTGCAGGCCGTACATCCGGCGCACCTTCTGTTTCTCGCGCAATTGTACGCCGTACTCGGAGACTTTGGACCGCCGCGACTGCCCGTGCTGCCCCGGGGGGTATGCACGGCGCTCGACGGGGCACTTCTCCGTGAAACATTTCGTCCCTTTCAGGAATAACTTCTGCCGTTCACGCCGGCACAACCTGCAACTGGGATCGGTATATCTTGCCATGGACGTCCTTCCTGCGTTATACTCTGCGTCTCTTGGGCGGACGGCATCCGTTGTGCGGGATGGGGGTCACATCCCGGATGCTGCCGATTTCGAGTCCTGCGGTCTGCAAAGCCCGGATTGCCGCTTCACGGCCCGATCCGGGACCCTTGACGAACACATCGACTTTGCGCAGCCCCAAATCGTGCGCGGTTTTTGCGGCTGCCTCTGCCGATACTTGGGCTGCAAAGGGCGTGTTCTTGCGCGATCCCTTGAACCCGTTCTTCCCGGCGGAAGACCAACTGATGGTGTTGCCATACACGTCGGTGATCGTCACGATGACGTTGTTGAACGTCGCCTTGACAAACACCTTGCCGCTCACGTCGACCTGGATTTTTTTCTTCTTCCGGACAACGTCCGCCTTGGGGGCGCTCTGCGGTGTGGTTTTTCCCACGCGTACCTCCGTACCTTAGATGTTCACGATTAGGTCTTGGCTGCGACTTTCTTCTTCCCGGCCACGGTCTTCCGGCGTCCCTTCCGCGTGCGCGCGTTCGTGCGCGTGCGCTGTCCGCGGGCCGGCAGGCCCCTGCGGTGCCGGATGCCGCGATAGCAGCCGATGTCCATAAGCCGCTTGATGTTCATCTGCACTTCGCTGCGCAGCGCACCCTCAACCTTGTATTCCGCGGTGATGATGCTGCGAATGCGCTGCACCTCATCATCGGTCAGGTCGTTGACCTTCTTGTTCAGATCCACACCTGCCTTGCCCAGAATCGCGCGCGCCGAGGTGCGTCCGATCCCGTGGATGTAGGTCAACCCGACTTCCGAACGCTTCTTCTTGGGTAGGTCGATTCCCGCTATACGAGCCACGCCTGTTCTCCTTTAGCCTTGACGCTGTTTGTGCTTCGGATTGGTGCAGATGACCCGCACCACGCCCTTGCGCCGGACGATTTTGCAGTTCCGGCATATCTTCTTTATGGATGACCGAACTTTCATGAGCTGTCCGCTCCGTCCTTATTTGTACCTGTACGTGATCCGGCCCTTGGAAAGATCATACGGGGAAAGCTCCACCGTGACCTTGTCCCCCACGAGGATCTTGATGAAATTCATCCTCATCTTTCCGGAAATATGGGCCAGGATCGAATGCCCGTTTTCCAGACTCACCTTGAACATCGCGTTCGGCAGCGTATCGGTGATGACGCCGTCTACCTTAATGGGCCCCTGTTTAGCCATGCCGGGTCAGAATCTCGGCTTCGTCGTTGGTGATGACTACCGTGTGTTCAAAATGCGCCGACGGCTTTCCATCGGCGGTGCGCACCGTCCACCCGTCTTCGTCCACCCGCACCATGTGGGTTCCTGCGTTGACCATCGGCTCTATCGCCAGGGTCATGTTCGCCTTCAGCACCATCCCCGTACCTGCCGTGCCGTAGTTCGGGACCGCGGGTTCTTCGTGAAGGTTCCTGCCGATGCCGTGTCCGACCAGATCCCGCACCACCGAAAACCCTGCCTGCTCCACGTGGTTCTGGATCGCGGCAGAAACGTCGTGCAGATGGTTGCCTGCCCTCGCCTTCCGGATACCTTCGTAGAGTGCCTCTTCCGTCACGCGCAACAACCGCTCCTTCTCCCCGCCAGTCTTTCCTACCACAAACGTCCTCGCCGCATCGCCGAACCAGTGGCCCTTGTTCACGCCCACGTCCACCGACACGACCTGTCCCTCTTCGAGCCGGGTTCCGTTCGGAATGCCGTGCACCACGACGTCATCGACTGACACGCACAGCGTCGCCGGGAACAGATTCTCACGATCAGGACCGTACCCCTTGAACGCGGGGATGCCTCCCTGTGACCGGATATACTCTTCGGCAAGGGCATCCAGCTCAGCGGTGGTCACGCCGGGCCTCACATGCGACCCGATCAACGCCAGCACCTCCGCCACAATCCGTCCGCTCTCCCTCATCAGGGACAGCTCGTCGGCTGATTTCACTGTGACCCGTCCCATGCCCCTCAGGCGCGCAGACGCCCCTTCATGCGCCCGGACTTCATGAAGCCGTCATAATGCCGCATCAGCAGGTGCGACTCCACCTGTTGCAGCGTATCCAACGCCACACCCACCATAATCAGCAGGCTGGTGCCTCCAAAGAACTGAGCAAAACTCGGCGTTACGCCAAAGCGTGACACGAACGCCGGCAGAATGGCGATGATTGCCAGGAAGATGGAACCCGGAAGGGTGATCTTCGTCAGAATGTTGTCGATGAAGTCGGCGGTGTGCTTGCCCGGCCTGATGCCGGGAATAAACCCGCCTTGTTTCTGCATGTTCTCCGATACGTCCTTCGGGTTGAACGCGATGGCCGTGTAGAAGTACGTGAAGAAGACGATCATCACCCCGTACATAAACGAATAGGTGAAAGAGGTGTATTCCAGATAGCCGGACAGGCCCTGGATGAATTCGCTGTCAGGGAAAAACGTCAGAATCGTGCTCGGGATGAACATGATCGACTGCGCAAAGATGATCGGCATCACGCCCGCGGTATTCACCCGGAGGGGGATGTACTGGGTAACGCCGCCATAGACTTTGCGGCCGACGACACGCTTCGCATATTGCACCGGGATACGCCTGGTGCCCTGTGTCACCAGCACGACGCCCGCAACGATCGCGACCATGACGGCCAGAATAATGAGGCCGATGATGATATTCTGGCTGACCCTGAACTGGTCCACGATCGAGTGAGGGAACCGCGCAATAATGCCGATGAAGATGATCAGGGAGATGCCGTTCCCCAGGCCTCGCTCGGTGATCTGTTCCCCCAGCCACATCATGAACATGGTGCCCGCGGTGAGGAAGATGACGGTGCTGATTGTGAAGGCGATTCCCTGGACCTCCAGCGGCACGATCGGCAGCCCCTCGATGTTCAGACTGGTCAACCGCACGCTCACCCCCCAACCCTGCAGGGCGGAGACCAGCACGGTGCCATAGCGGGTGAGTTGCGTGAGTTTCTTGCGCCCTTCCTCCCCTTCCTTCGTGAGTTTCTGGAAGTAGGGGACCACGGCCCCCAGCAGCTGGAGGATAATCGAGGCGCTGATATAGGGCATGATGCCGAGGGCGAACACCGCGGCGTTCTTGAACGCTCCTCCCACGAAGAGGTCGTAGAGGCCGAACAGGGTATTCGCCGCCTGGCTTGCTTCGGCCTTGGCCAGCAGCGTCGCGTCGACACCCGGGAGCGTGATGTGCGCACCGATGCGCACCACTATCAGCAGCGCGGCCGTGAACAGCAGACGGGTCCGCAGCTCCTGAATCTTAAGGATATTCCGGAAACTTTCGCCGAGCTTTGCCATTAGTCTTTGGAAAGTGCGCTAATCGTTTGGGCTTTGCCGCCGGCCGTCTGGATCTTCTCGACGGCGGATTTGCTAAAGGCATGGGCAGCTACATCCAGTCGGGCTTTGAGCTCCCCTGTGCCGAGAACCTTCACCGGAATCCGGGGGGTCTTCACCACACCCAGTTTCAGGAGGATTTCCGGGGTGACCGCGCCGTCGTGGAGTTTCCCCCCCGTGGCGAGTTTTTCGAGCGTCGACAGATTGACGATCTGGTATGTTTTTCTGAACGGACTGTGAAATCCGCGTTTGGGCACGCGGCGGACGAGGGGCATCTGGCCGCCTTCGAACCATGCCGGATATCCCGTGCCGGAGCGTGAACCCGCGCCTTTGTGTCCGCGCGTCGACGTGCCGCCATGCCCGGATCCCTGGCCGCGTCCGATGCGCTTTCTCTTTTTCCTTGACCCGGGTGCGGGTTTCAACGTGCTGAGTATGTCCGTTGCCATGATCTCTTCGCTTTCCTGAAAATCACCCTTGGTTCTTCACTTCTTCCACGGCCACAAGGTGACGCACCTTGCGGATCATTCCTCTGATCTGCGGCGTGTCCCTTTTGGTCACCGTGTAGTTCGGACGACCAAGTCCGAGTGCTTTGATGGTCCGCTTCGCGGCCTCCAACTGGTCCACGATGCTTCGGGTCTGCGTAATCTTTACCATTGCTGCCATCGTTGTCTCTTCCACGGTTACGGTGTTGGGACGGTTGCTGTCGTGCCGAAGAATTCCCTGAGGGACATGCCGCGGCGTTGGGCTGCCGTGCGGGCGTCCACCAGCCTCAGGAGCCCATCCATGGTCGCTTTGACCACATTATGCGGGTTGGAAGAGCCCATGGATTTCGTCAACACGTCTTTCACGCCGGCAGATTCGAGAACCGCCCTCACGCCCCCGCCTGCGATAAGGCCGGTACCGGGAGATGCGGGTCTCAGCATCACCCTTGCCGCGCCGTACCGCCCGATCACCGGATGGGGAATGGTGCCATGAATAATCGGCACACGCGTGACGCTTTTCTTCGCGTCGTCCACGCCCTTGGCAATCGCATCGGCTACTTCGTTGGCTTTGCCCAGCCCGATGCCCACGTGGCCCTTGCTGTCGCCCACCACGACGATCGCATTGAAGCTGAAGCGCCGGCCGCCTTTGACGACCTTCGCGACGCGATTGATGTGGACAAGCTTGTCCTTGAGTTCGAGTTCACTCGCTTTGATTCGTGCCACCGTTGTTCCTCGCAACATACCACATGGTGAACTAATGCTGCTTCCTGCTGCTGTCGGGAGAGGATTCGAACCTCTACTCACGGCTCCAAAGGCCGTTGTCCTGCCATTAGACGACCCGACAATGAGCTTCCATGGCCCGGATCCCGACCGGCGGGGCGCCTAGAACTTCAGTCCGCCCTCCCGGGCGCCGTCAGCCACAGCCTTGATGACGCCATGATACCGGAAACCATTGCGGTCGAAGACCACCGACGCAATGTTGTGCTCAAGTGCTTTCTTTGCCATGAACTGGCCGACCAGCTTTCCCACCGCGACCTGTCCTTTGGCGCTCTTCGCCTGTTCCGCAAGCTCGGCGCTCAGGTCCGAGACACCGACGAGTGTTTTGCCCTGATCGTCGTCAACGAGCTGTGCATAGACATGGCGGAGGCTGCGGAAGACCGACAGGCGGGGGCGTTGTGCGGACCCCGACATATGCAGACGAATATGTTCCTTCGTCCGCCTGCGATTCTCCAGTTTTCGTTTGCTGATCATACAGGTCTTACTCCCGGTGAACACCCACAATTATGACTTGGCACCACCCGCAGCCGCGGCCTTTCCGGCCTTCCTGCGGATGTGTTCGCCTTCGTATTTGATCCCTTTGCCCTTGTAGGGCTCCGGCGGACGGAAGGACCGGATCTTGGCCGCAACCTGACCGACCAGCGCCTTGTCAATCCCGCTGATCATGATGCTCGTCTGCGTCGGGGCCTCAACGGTGATTCCCTCAGGAGGAACAAATAGGATCGGGTGCGAGAATCCCAGAAGCAGCTGCAGCTTCTTCCCCTTCATCTCTGCACGGTATCCCACGCCCACCATTTCGAGTTTCCTGGAATACCCGGTGCTGACGCCGTTGATCATGTTCTGAATCAATGCCCTCCACAGGCCGTGAAGTGCACGCTCTTCCTTGGCGTCCGATCCGCGTTTGACCTCTATGTTTCCATCAGCCATCGAGACGGTTAACTTGGGGTGGACCGTTGCCGTGAGACGGCCTTTCGGTCCATCCACAGCGACCTCCCGGTCGTTGAGTTGGACCTTGACCCCTTTCTGGATGGGGATGGGTTTTCTTCCAATCCGTGACACTGTCGTATCTCCTTCGTTACCAGATTTCGCAGAGAACTTCGCCGCCCACATGGGCTTCGCGCGCCTGCCGGTCCGTCATCAGCCCTCTCGACGTGGAGATGATGGCGATGCCGAGTCCGCCCAACACGCGCGGAATCGCGTCCGCATCCACGTACTTCCGGAGGCCGGGCCGACTGATCCTCTTCAGGCCGGCGATGACGGGCCTGGTCTCCTGGTACTTGAGCTGAATCCGGATCACGCCCTGCGCGGTCTCCTTGACCTCGGTGAATCCGTTGATATACTTGTTCTCCGTCAGCAGACGGGTCATCTCGCGTTTCAGATTCGACGCGGGGATGTCCACCCGTTTGTGTCCCGCCTGAAGAGCATTCCGCAGCCGCGTCAGATAGTCGGCGACGGGGTCAGTCATGGTCATGTGTCAGTTCTCCTGCAACTCGCACGATAAATGTGGTTCATCCGGTTCTTCCTACCAGCTTGCTTTTCTGACGCCGGGGATCTTTCCTTCGAGCGCCAGGTCGCGGAAGGCGATGCGGGACACTCCGAACTTGCGCATGTAGCCGCGCGGACGGCCCGACATGGTGCACCGGTTGTGCAGGCGGCTCGGGCTGCTGTTCCGCGGCAGCTGCTGGAGAGCGGCGAAATCGCCTTTCTCTTTCAACTCCTTGCGGAGTGCGGCGTACTTGGCGACGAGACGCTCGCGCTTGTGCTGCCGGGCTTTTGAACTGGTCTTTGCCATACAGAATGACTCCTGTCAGATTACACTTTGGGTGTCTCGAGAACTTCCTGCCGCTTCACGAACGGCATGCCGAACGCCTTGAGCAGCTCGTAGGCCTCTTCGTCCGTCCGCGCCGTGGTGACAAACGTGATGTCCATCCCGAAGATCCTGGCAATCTTGTCCACGTCGATTTCCGGAAAGATGGTGTGTTCCTTGATGCCCACGGTGTAATTGCCCCGCCCGTCGAACGACGTGTCGGAGAGCCCCCGGAAGTCCCGTATCCGGGGAACCGTGACGCTGATGAAGCGATCCAGGAACTCATACATGTGCGCGCGGCGGAGGGTGACCCGGCAGCCGATCGGCATCTTTTCCCGCAGCTTGAAATTGGAGATCGATTTCTTGGCCCGGGTGATGACCACTTTCTGCCCGACGATAGCTTCCAGGTCCTTCGCCGCCACCTCCACCAGCTTCTGGTCCTGCGTGGCCTGGCCCACGCCCATGTTAATGGCGATCTTCTCCAGGCGCGGCACCTGCATGACGTTCCGGTACTGGAACCGCTTCATGAGGGCCGGTATGACTTCCTGGCGGTACGTTGTGGAAAGGCGGGCGATCACCTTCTCCTTGGGCCGTGATGCCTTGGGGGCTTTCGCGGCGGGAGCCTCTTTTTCCTTGGCGGCCTTTGCCGCCTCCTTCTTGGCCTTTTTCGTTTTCTCTTCGCTCATGCCGAATTCAGCGTTGTGTGAGTATCGTGTGCGAAACGCGTCAGAATGTCTCGCCGGTGATCTTCGCCACTCTCAGGCGGCGTTTCTTGCCGGTGGTGTCATCTTTCACCACCTTTGTGCCCACCCGGGTTGGACGGTTCTCTTTCGGATCCAGCAGCATCACGTTGGATGCGTGAATGGGAGCTTCGCGCTGGACGATACCGCCCTGCGGATTCTTCTGGCTGGGCTTGGTATGCCGCTTCATGATGTTGACCCCCTCGACGATGATCCGCTGCTTCTCGGGGTACACTTTCAGCACTTTGCCGGTCTTGCCGCGGGCATTGCCCGCAATGACCATCACGGCGTCGTTCTTCCTGATCTTCATCTGTCGTATTCCTTATAACACTTCCGGTGCGAGGGAGACGATTTTCATGTACTGCCGTTCCCGGAGTTCCCTGGCCACCGGACCGAAGATGCGGCTGCCTCGTGGTTCGCCTGCATCATTGATCAACACCGCCGCGTTCTCATCGAATCGGATGAACGAGCCATCCTTGCGTCGGGTTTCTTTTTTGGTACGGACGATGACCGCACGGGCAACTTCGCCTTTCTTGACGCCGGCGTTCGGGATGGCGGACTTCACCGAAACGATGACCTGGTCGCCGAGCCCGGCATACCGACGGTCCGAACCGCCGAGGACCCGGATACACCGGACTTTCTTGGCGCCGGAGTTGTCGGCCACTACGAGATTAGTTTCTTCCTGGATCATGTGCGTTTACTCCGTGGCGATAACTCACTTGGCTTTTTCAATAATTTCCACAAGCCGCCAGCGTTTGTGCCTGCTGAGCGGCCGGGTCTCCATGATCTTCACCGTGTCGCCGACTCCCGCCTCTTTCTTCTCATCGTGCACCATCAGTTTCGAGGTGCGACGGAAATACTTCTTGTAGATCGGATGGGGCACGCGTCGTTCGATGCTGACGACGATGCTCTTCTGCATCTTGGCGCTTACGACTTTCCCCACGCGGGTCTTGCGGCGCGTGGTGCGGGCAGCGGCGGTTTGCGGTGTTGCCTCTGGAGTCATGACGTCTTCACCTCGGTCTTCTCAGTCTTCGTGGCCTGTCCGGATGCAGCTGCCGCCCGTTCCTTCTGGCGCAGGAGTGTCTGTATCCTTGCAATGTCCCTCCTGACCGTGCGGACACGGATCGGGCTTTCCAGCTGGCTTGTGGAGAGCTGGAAACGGAGGTTGGCCAGGCTCTCCTGTTCATCGGACAGCCTGCGTTTGAGTTCTTCGATCGACAGATCTTTGATTTCGATTACCTTCATACGCTCTCCGGTGTAAGGATCAGGCCCCGTCGAAATCCGGCCTGACGCTGATTTTCGTCTTGATCGGCAGTTTGTGGGACGCCAGCGTGAGCGCCTCGACTGCCGTGGCCCGCGTGGTACCGCCGACCTCGAACATCACCCGTCCGGGTTTCACGACCGCCACCCAGTATTCCGGGGCGCCCTTGCCTTTTCCCATGCGCGTCTCCGCCGGCTTCTTGGTCACCGGCTTGTCCGGAAAGATCCGGATCCAGATTCTGCCTTCACGTTTCATCATGCGCGTCAGGGTGACGCGGGCGGCTTCGATCTGACGCTGGGTGATCCAGCCGGGCGCGAGGGCTTTCAGCCCGAAGTCCCCGAAGTTCACCCGGTCCCCGCGCGTGGCTTTCCCGCGCATCCTTCCGCGTTGCGCCTTTCTGAACTTCACTCGTTTCGGCATCAACATGATCTGCTACTCCTGCTTGATCTGGTTACTGCCCCCGGCGGGGAGGGGCCTGCTGCATGCTCTGCTGGGCATCGAGGACCTCGCCCTTGCAGATCCACACCTTCACGCCGATGGCGCCGTAGATGGTCCGTGCGGTCGCCGTCGCGTAATCAATATCCGCGCGCAAGGTGTGCAGGGGGATTCTTCCCTCCTTGTACTGCTCGGTGCGCGCCATTTCCGCGCCACCCAGGCGTCCGGCGCTCTTCACACGAACGCCTTCAGCCCCCATGCGCATCGCCGCCGTGATGCCGTTCTTCATCGCGCGGCGGAAAGCGATACGGCCTTCAAGCTGCTGCGCAATGTTCTCCGCAACGAGAAAGGCGTCCAACTCCGGCCGCTTGATCTCGTTGATCAGAATCTTCACCTCTTTGTTGGTGATCTTCTTCAGCTCTTCTTCGAGCTGGGAGATCTCCTTGCCGCTGCGACCGATGACGATGCCCGGACGCGAGGTGTTGATCGTGATGACGGCGCGCTTGGGTGTCCGCTCGATGAGAATGCGCGATATCCCCGCCTTCTTCAAACGGTTCCGCACATAGTTCCGGATTGTCCGGTCCTCTTCCAGCTTGCTCGAGAAGGATTTCTCGTCATACCAGTTGGAATCCCAGGAGCGGATAATGCCCAGACGCAAACCGATCGGATGTGCTTTTTGTCCCACGACGACTCCTTGCTGTGTCGGTTACTTCGATTCCTGAGCTTTAGCGCCTTTTTTCGGCGCAGCTTTCTTGGCAGCCGTGCGCTTGCCTGCCGGCTTCTTGGCCGCAGTTTCCTTCGGAGCGGGCTCCGCAGCCGCGCTCTTGGCCCGGCGCGCCGCCGGCTTCGCAGGAGCCGGTTTTGCGGATACGATGATGGTCACGTGATTCGAACGCTTCCGCATGCGGAAGGCGCGTCCCATCGGGGCCGGCAGGATGCGCTTCATGGACATGCCGCTGTCCACGAACGCTTCCTTCACGAGCATCGCGCCCGTTTCCAGCCGCCCTGCCTCATCCTTGTTCTGCAGGTTGGCCACCGCCGAACGGAGCACTTTCTCCGCGACGCGCGACGCATGCTTCGGGGAAAAGTGAAGAATGTGGAGCGCCTCATCCACGGACTTGCCGCGAATCAGATCGATGACCAGCCGCATCTTTCGCGGCGACGTGCTGATGTATCTGTTGACAGCTCGAGCTTCCATGGCTGCTTATCCCGCCTTTGTCGTTTCTTCTTTCCTGACTCCCGGATGTCCCCGGAAGAGCCGGGTGGGAGAAAACTCTCCCAGCTTGTGTCCGACCATGCCTTCATGCACATACACGGGGATGAATTTGTTTCCGTTGTGCACGGCAAAGGTATGCCCGACAAAGTCCGGTGTGATGGTGGAGGCACGCGACCAGGTCTTGACAACTTTCTTCTGGTTCGCTTTGTTCAATGCCGCAACCTGCTCGACGAGCCGGATGCTTACGAACGGACCTTTTTTCAGCGAACGAGCCATTGTGCCTACTTCCTTCGTTTCACGATAAACTTGCTGGATGCCTTTTTCGTCTTGCGCGTCTTCTTTCCCTTGGTGTGCCATCCCCAGGGGGAGACCGGATGGGGATTTCCCTGAGGCGACTTGCCTTCGCCGCCGCCATGGGGGTGATCCACGGGGTTCATGACGACGCCGCGCGACTGCGGGCGGATGCCCAGCCAGCGTGAGCGGCCGGCTTTTCCGATCTTCACGTTTTCGTGATCGGCATTTCCCACGCCGCCGATCGTTGCCATGCACTCCAGGGAGATGCTCCGCACTTCGCCCGAAGGCATCCGGAGCTGCGCAAACTTGCCTTCCTTCGCCATCAACTGCACCGCCATGCCGGCACTGCGCGCCACCTGCGCCCCCTTGCCCGGCCGCAGTTCGATGTTGTGGACAAACGTGCCCGGGGGGATATTTGCCAGCGGCATGGCATTTCCCGTCCGGATCTCGGCGTCTGCTCCCGACCGCAGGACATCCCCGACCTTTACACCGTCGGGGGCAACGATATACCTGCGCTCGCCATCGGCATATTGCAGCAGCGCGATGCGGGAGGAGCGGTTCGGATCATACTCAATCGCCGCCACCTTCGCATCCATCCCCTTCTTGTCACGCTTGAAGTCGATCACGCGATAGAAACGCTTGTGCCCGCCGCCGCGGTGGCGGGAGGTGACCCGGCCGGTATTGGTCCGTCCGCCGGACTTCCGCAGAGGCTCGATCAGGCTCTTTTCGGGCCTCGTTTTGGTGATCTCCGAGAAGGCGGGGACGGACGCCCACCGCGTTCCTGCCGTCACCGGTTTGAGTTTGCGTATGGCCATGGTGTTTCTCTAATGCTGTTGACGGTCAAACATTCTGGAAGAACTCGATCTTGTCGCCCTCTTTCAGGCGCACGATTGCCTTCTTCCATGCAGCGGTCCGCCCCTCGAATCTTCCGCGCCGCGTCATCTGTGATTTGGCTTTGCCTTTGCACCGGATGGTGCGGACGTCGAGGACGGTGACGTTGAACTTCTTCTCCACGGCGCGGGCGATGGAGATCTTGTTCGCCGCAAGGTCGACTTCAAAGGCATACTGCCCTTTCTCCTGCAGCGTTGTCATCTTTTCCGTGACAATGGGTCGTTTCAAAATGCTTGTCATGGTCGCTTCACGCGCGGTTAGTTCTTAAAGGTGTTCTGCAACACTTCCAGGGCGCTTTTCTGAATGAGAAGCACCTGGGTGTTGACGAAATCATAGGTGGACGCCTTGTCCGCCTGTGCGATGTTCAGGCCGGGAATGTTCCGTCCTGATTTCACGATGTTCTGATCCGGTTTCGGCAACAGGAGAAGCGTCTTTCCGACCGCCAGGTCCAGGGCCTTCAGGACATCCATCATCGTTCTGGTCTTCGGGCCGTCCAGGGAGAAATCCTCAACGATGCGGATCTGGCCTTCCCGCGCTTTGAGCGAGAGGGCAGATTTCCTGGCCAGGCGGCGCATGCCCGCGGGCAGCGCGTTGGTATAGTCTCTCGGCACCGGACCGAAGATCGAGCCGCCGCCCGTCATGACGGGTGACCGGGACGTTCCCTGGCGGGCCATGCCTGTATGTTTCTGGCGGAAGGGCTTTTTGCCGCCTCCGCGCACTTCGGCCCGTGTCTTGACCTTGGAGGTGCCCTGGCGCTGGTTGTCCAGGTACGTCCGCACCGCGCGGTAGATCAGGTGGTGATTCGGTTCGACCCCGAAGATCTCTTCCGAGAGCTTCACCTTCTCGCCGCTCTTGGTCCCGTCTTTCTTATAGACATCTAGTTCCATCGCCGCACTCTGTGGTTGCTTATTGAGTCTTGAGCTTGTGAATCTCCACGACGCCGTTGATGGCGCCGGGGACGGATCCCTTCACGAGGAGCAGGTTGGAATCAGCGATCACGCCCACCACCATCAGGTTGCGGACGGTCACCTGGTCGCCACCCATGCGTCCCGCCATGCGCTGTCCCTTGAAGACGCGCGAAGGGTACGACGAGGATCCGATCGATCCCGGTGCGCGCATGCGATCGCTTTGTCCGTGTGTGCGGGCTCCGCCGCCGAAGTGATGGCGCCGGACGACGCCCTGGAACCCTTTGCCTTTCGAGGTTCCCACCACCTTCACGACGTCGCCTTTGGCGAACACGCGGTCCACGGTGATCTCCTGCCCGGGCTGCATTTCACCGGTGCCGTTCCCCCGGAATTCCCGCACGACGCGCACCGGCTTCACGCCGGCCTTCGCGAAGTGCCCGCGCAACGGTTTGTTCACTAACCGTTCCTTTTTCTCCCCGAACCCGAGCTGGATTGCTTCGTATCCGTCGCGCTCTTTCGTTTTGATATGCGTGACGTAACACGGGCCAGCTTCGATCACCGTGCAGGGAATCACCTGACCATGCTCATCGAAGACGCTGGTCATGCCGAGTTTTTTTCCGAGTAGTCCTGTCATACCACCATCCATGTATGCATGCACATACCGCCAAGAGTCCGCACTACTGCGGACAGCACTCCCGACGCCGTTTTCCCGTTTTGCCGGGCGTGGGCTCACGCCCGGCAAAACGAACACCTGTGTTGTCGTTGGTCCGGTTAGACCTTGATCTCGACGTCAACTCCCGCGGGAAGATCGAGCTTCATCAAGGAGTCAACGGTCCTGTTCGTCGAGTTCAGAATATCGATCAGCCGCTTGTGCGCGCGCGTCTCGAATTGCTCCCTCGACTTCTTGTCAACATGAGGTGACCGAAGCACAGTATAGACCGTACGCTTCGTGGGTAACGGAATCGGGCCGGAGACCACAGCGCCTGTTGACTTGACAGTCTTGATGATCTTTTCCGCAGACTTGTCGATCAGGTTGTGATCGTACGATTTGAGCTTTATGCGTATTTTTTGACCGGCCACGGCTTACAGTACTCCTTATTCCAGAATTTTTGTCACAACGCCTGAACCGACCGTGTGGCCGCCTTCGCGGATAGCGAAGCGGAGTTTCTCTTCCATGGCGATCGTGGTGATGAGTTCGATCTCCAGGTTGTCGATGTTGTCGCCCGGCATCACCATTTCCGTGCCGGAGGGAAGCGTCGCAACACCCGTCACGTCCGTGGTGCGGAAGTAGAACTGTGGACGGTAGCCGTTGAAGAACGGCGTGTGGCGCCCGCCCTCTTCCTTCTTCAGGACGTACACCTGGGCCGTGAACTTCTTGTGCGGGGTGATGGACCCGGGCTTCGCGACCACCATGCCGCGCTCCAGCTCGTTCTTGTCCACGCCGCGCAGCAACAGACCCGCATTGTCGCCCGCCTGCACCTCGTCAAGTTCCTTGCGGAACATTTCAGCGCCCGTGATAACGGTCTTCTTGTGGGCACCGAGCCCGATCAGCTCCACTTCGTCTCCCACCTTCGCCTTGCCGCGTTCGACGCGACCCGTGCCAACCGTACCGCGTCCGGTGATGGAGAACACGTCCTCGATCGGCATCAGGAAGGGCTTCTCGATGCTGCGCTGCGGAAGCGGGAAGTAGCTGTCGACCGCGTTCATCAGATCCATGATGCAGGTGAATGCCGGATCGTCGGGCTTGGAATCGGGCTTGACCGCCTGTTCCATCGCCTTCAACGCGCTGCCGCGGATAATGGGAATCTCGTCGCCGGGGAACTCATATTTCTTGAGCAGGTCGCGCAGTTCCAGTTCCACCAGGTCAAGCAATTCGGCGTCATCCACCGCATCCACTTTGTTCATGAACACGACGATGCTGGGCACGCCCACCTGCCGTGCGAGAAGGATATGCTCGCGTGTCTGGGGCATCGGACCGTCCGTTGCGGCGACAACCAGAATTGCGCCGTCCATCTGCGCCGCGCCGGTGATCATGTTCTTGATATAGTCGGCGTGGCCGGGGCAGTCGACGTGCGCATAGTGCCGTTTGTCGGTCGAATACTCCACGTGCGCCGTCGCAATCGTGATACCGCGTTCGCGCTCTTCCGGAGCATTGTCGATGCTGTCGAATGTACGAATGCTTGCCAACCCCTTCTTGGCGAGCACCATGGTGATCGCAGCCGTAAGGGTGGTCTTGCCGTGATCCACGTGGCCGATCGTGCCGATGTTGATGTGTGGCTTGTCACGCGTGAATTTCTCTTTTGCCATTGCAGTGTTCTCCTCTGGATAGAAGGGGATATTAAGCCGTTACGGAACTCTTCCCTTTGATCTTTTCGATGATCTGGTCGGCAATGCTGCGCGGCGTATCATCGTAGTGCGACAGCTCCATGGTGTAGATCGCCCGGCCCTGGGTCATGGACCGGAGCACCGTGGAGTACCCGAACATCTCCGACAAGGGCACCATCGCGCGGATCACCTGAGCATCCTTCCGCGGGGCCATCCCGGAGATTTTGCCGCGCCGGGAATTCAGATCCCCCATCACGTCCCCCATGTACTCCTCGGGGGTCACAACTTCCACACTCATGATCGGTTCGAGGATGACGGGATCGGCCTTCCGGGCCGCGTCCTTGAACGCCATAGAACCGGCAATCTTGAACGCCATTTCCGAGGAGTCCACCTCGTGGAATGAGCCGTCGTACAGACGCACCTTCACGTCCTCCACCGGATAGCCGGCCAGCACGCCGTTGCGCATCGCCTCCACAATCCCCTGCTCCACCGGCTTGATGTACTCCCGGGGAATCACGCCGCCAACGATGGCATTTTCGAACTCGAATCCTTTTCCTTTTGCATTCGGCTCGAGCTCGATGTACACGTGCCCGAACTGCCCGCGGCCGCCGCTCTGGCGGACGAACTTCCCTTCCGCCTGGACTTTTTTCCGGATCGTCTCCTTGTAGGCAACCTGGGGTTTGCCGATGTTGGCCTCGACTTTGAACTCTCGCCGCATCCGGTCGATGATAATCTCCAGGTGCAATTCGCCCATGCCGCTGATGATCGTCTGCCCGGTCTCTTCGTTGGTCGAAACCCGGAGCGTCGGATCTTCCTCCGACAGCCTTCCCATGGCGTCGCCGAGCTTCTCCTGGTCCGCCTTCGTCTTCGCCTCGATGGCGACGTGGATCACCGGATCGGGGAATGTCATTTTCTCTAAAATGACCGGATCATCCTCGTCGCACAGCGTGTCGCCGGTACGAATATGCTTCAGACCCACCGCCGCGACGATGTCCCCCGCGTACGCTTCCTCCACGTCTTCCCGGGCATTTGCATGCATGCGAAGAACACGGCTCAGGCGTTCCTTCTTTTCGGTCACCGAGTTGAACACGTACGATCCGGACTTCACGGTGCCGGAGTAGACGCGGAAGTACGTGAGCTTTCCGACAAAGGGATCGCTCATGATCTTGAACGCGAGCGCGGTAAACTTTTCCTTGTCCGAAACCTGCCGCACGATCTTGTCGGTGAGGTTCATGTGATGCCCCGTCACGGTTCCCTCGTTCAGATCGAGGGGCGACGGGAGGTAGTTCACGACCGAATCCAGGAGCATCTGGACGCCCTTGTTCTTGAACGAGGAGCCGCAGAGCACCGGGATGATGCTGACCTTGAGGCACGAACGGCGGAGCACGACGCGGATCTCGTCCGGCGTAATCTCCTTGCCGTCCAGGTATTTCTCCAGCAGCGTGTCGTCCTCGTCGGAGACCGCTTCCAGCATTTTCGTCCGGTACGCCTGCGCGCGTCCGAGCATGTCGTGCGGGATCTCCATCTCGTCCCATTCCACGCCCAGGCTGGATTCGCGGTACATCATGGCTTTCATCGTGACCAGGTCGATGATGCCGGAGAAGAGATCTCCTTCGCCGACCGGGAGCTGGATCGGAACCGCGTGCGCGCCCAGACGATCTTTCATCATCTGGACGACGTTCAGGAAATCCGCCCCGACACGGTCCATCTTGTTGACAAAGGCGATGCGCGGGACGCCGTATTTGTCCATCTGGCGCCACACGGTTTCCGACTGGGGTTCGACGCCGCCGACCGCGCAGAACAACGCGATGGCACCGTCCAGCACCCGCAGGGAACGCTCTACTTCGGCCGTGAAATCCACGTGGCCGGGGGTGTCAATGATGTTGATCCGATGGTCGTCCCAGAAGCAGGTCGTCGCAGCGGAGGTAATGGTGATGCCGCGCTCGCGCTCCTGTTCCATCCAATCCATGGTCGCGGCGCCGTCATGGACTTCGCCCATGCGGTGGAGGACTCCGGTGTAGAACAGAATGCGTTCTGTGGTCGTGGTCTTGCCGGCATCGATATGTGCGCTGATGCCGATATTGCGCGTCCGCTCAAGCGGAATTTGTCGCGGCATAGAGAGCGTTTACCACTTAAAATGGGCGAAGGCTTTGTTGGCTTCGGCCATTTTATGCGTGTCTTCCTTTTTCTTGATGGCGCTGCCTTCACCGTTGGAGGCAGCAATGAATTCTGATGCGAGTTTTTCCGCCATCGACCGCTCTTTGCGGTCGGAGGCGTAGGTAATCAACCACCGGATTGCCAGCGCAATGCTGCGGGCCGAGCGGACTTCCGTAGGCACCTGGTACGTCGCGCCGCCCACGCGGCGCGCTTTCACTTCCAGCACCGGCCGCGCATTGGACATCGCCTTCCGGAAGACGTCCAACCCGGGCTGCTTCGTGCGGTTCTCAATGATGTCAAAGGCATCATAGAGGATGCTGCGGGCGAGGTGCTTCTTGCCTGCCTGCATGATGTTGTTGATAAACTCGGACACCAGGACGTCGTTGTACCTGGGGTCCGGGATCCGTATGCGGGAACCTGCGCGTTTCTTTCTCACTGCGAGACCTGGGTTGGTTTACTGCGTCTTCTTGGCTTTCTTTGCGCCGTACTTCGACCGCCCCTGCTTCCGTTCCGCCACGCCGGCGGTGTCCAGTGTGCCGCGGATAATATGGTAGCGGACACCGGGAAGGTCCTTCACTCTGCCTCCGCGAATCATCACGATGCTGTGCTCCTGAAGGTTGTGCCCCTCGCCGGGAATATAGGCGGTGACTTCAACGCCATTGGACAGCCGGACGCGGGCCACCTTCCGGAGGGCCGAGTTCGGCTTCTTCGGTGTGGTTGTGTACACGCGGGTACAGACTCCGCGCTTCTGGGGATTGCCGCTTATCGCCGGGGCCTTACTCTTGTACGTCACCCGCCGGCGGCTTTTCCGCACGAGTTGATTGATCGTCGGCACGCAATACTCCGGAAAATACTGCTGAATCGTGATGTAGAAAGACAGCTTTTCAAGGTACAATAATTTTGCCGCAATGTCAAGAAGTCGTCAGCCGCTCACGCGCCCGGCCCCGCCCCGTGATCGCCGGTGGCTCCTCCTGGACCGGTTCTTCCGCCTGGTACCCCTCGGGCGGCGCCACGACCATGTCTGTAAACCGCTTCAGACCTGTTCCGGCCGGGATAAGATGCCCCATGATCACGTTTTCCTTCAACCCGAGGAGGAAATCTACCTTCCCTTCGATGGCGGCATCCGTCAACACCTTGGTCGTCTCCTGGAAGGAAGCCGCCGAAATGAAGCTGTCCGTGGACAGGGCGGCCGACGTGATCCCGAGCAATACGGGTTCCGACGTCGCCGGCTCCGCCTCGCGGGCCTCCACCGTCTTCTTGCCGCGCTTCTTCAGGTCGACGTTGATCTCCTTGACCTTCTTCTTCGCGAGCAACTGACCGGCCTTGACTTTGGCGGAGTCGCCCTTGTTCGAGACAAAGACCTTGTCCCGCAAGTTCTCGTTCTCCTCCTCGAAGACCAGCTTGTCGATGTGATCCCCCTCAAGGAACTTCGTGTCGCCCGACTCCGCAATGCGGAGCTTCTGCATCATCTGGCGGACGATGATCTCGATGTGCTTGTCGTTGATCTTCACGCCCTGGATACGGTACACTTCCTGGATCTCGTTGACCAGGTATTCCTGCACGGCACCCACGCCCTTGATCCGCAGAACGTCGTGCGGATCAATCGCGCCGTCCGACAGCCGCTCGCCCGCACGGACCACGTCATTATTCTGGACCAGCACATGCTTGCCCAGTGAGATCGGGTACTTGCGCACGTCTTTGCCGTCGTGGCTTGTGATGATCACCTCACGCGCCCCACGCTTCTGTGCGCCGAAGCTCACCACGCCGTCGATTTCCGAGACCACGGCCGGATCGTTCGGGCTGCGCGCCTCGAACAACTCGGTCACCCGCGGCAATCCGCCGGTGATGTCCCGCGTCTTGCCAATGTCGCGGGGTATCCGGACAAGAATGGATCCCGGGGCTATCTGCTGACCGTCGTTCACCACGAGGTGGGCGCGCGTGGGCACGATGTACGACCCGAGCTTGTGCTCCTTCGCGCCGCGCTTCTCGACAACCACCAGGCTCGGTACGAGGGTGCGGTCGCGCGAGTCGATGACCACCTTCTGAATGTGACCCGTCTGCTCGTCGTCGATCTCCCGGTAGGTTACGTTTTCCTTCAGATCGCTGTACCGGACTTCCCCGCCGTGCTCGGAAATAATGACGGCGTTGTACGGATCCCACTCGTAGATGATCTCGCCCTTTGACACCTGTGACCCGTCGGGAACGCGCATCGTCGCGCCGTACGGCACGTCGTACTTCGTCAGCACGCGGTTGTCCTGATCCAGCACGTTCACAACGCCGCTCCGGCCGATCACCACGATCCGGCTCCCGGTCTCTTCCTCCACCTCGATCAGCTTGATCCCTTCGTACTGCACCTTCCCGTCAAACTTCGACTGGACGCGTGATTGGGATTCGATCAGGCTGGCGGTGCCGCCGGTGTGGAACGTGCGCAGCGTGAGCTGTGTGCCCGGTTCGCCGATGGACTGCGCGGCGATGGTGCCCACGGCTTCACCCGGCTGGATGAGCTTGCCGGTGGTCAGGTTGCGCCCGTAGCAGAGCGCACAGACGCCGCGCTTAGCCTCGCACGTGAGCACGGAGCGGATTTCGACCGTCTCGATGGACGTTTCCGAGATGCGTTCCGCCTTTTCCTCGTCAATCATATCGCCCGCCTCCACGATCACGGCGCCGTTCATGGGATCCGTGACATCGTGGACCGCCACGCGGCCCAGGATGCGTTCGTACAGCGGCTCCTTGACGTCTTCGCCTTCCTTCAACGCGCCCGTGACCACGCCGCGGATCGTGCCGCAGTCGTGCATGGTGATGATCGCGTCCTGTGCCACGTCGACGAGCCGGCGGGTCAGGTACCCCGCATCGGCCGTCTTCAGGGCTGTGTCCGCGAGACCCTTGCGCGCTCCGTGGGTGGAAATGAAGTACTCAAGAATCGAAAGCCCTTCACGGAAGTTGGCGATAATCGGGTTCTCAATCAGTTCGCCCGTCGCGCCGGAAAGACTCTTCTGCGGCTTGGCCATCAGACCGCGCATGCCGGCAAGCTGCCGCACCTGTTCCTTGGAACCGCGGGCGCCGGAATCGACCATCATGTACAGCGAATTAAATCCTTCGCGCGATCTGGAGAGCGAATCGATGAGACGGTCGGACACCCGGCTCGTGGCCCGCGTCCAGATGTCGATCACCTTGTTGTAGCGCTCCCCCTTCGTGATGAAGCCGCGGGCGTACTGGCTTTCCACCTCGTCCACCGACTTCTGAGCGCGCTGGATGATCTCGTCTTTCTCCTTCGGTATCACCACGTCGTCAATGCCGACGGAGAGGCCTCCCTGCGTCGCGTACCGGAATCCGATATCCTTGAGCTGATCCAGGAACTCGGCGGTCTTCAGGTTGCCGACGCGGCGGAAGCAGGTGGCGATGATCTGCACGAGACGCTTTTTGTTGAGCAGCTCGTTCACAAAACCGACTTCGGCCGGTACGATCTGGCTGAAGATGACGCGGCCGGTGGTGGTCTCCTCCAACTTCCCGTTGATCCGCACCTTGATGCGGGCATGGAGCCCGACCTTGCCGTGGTCGAAGGCCACAATGACTTCCGCGGGAGACGAGAAGATCAACCCTTCCCCGGTGTCACCGGTCCTGGACTTCGTCAGATAGTAGCAGCCCAGCACCTGATCCTGCGTCGGGGTCACGATGGGCGACCCGTGCGCCGGAGAGAGAATGTTGTGGCTGGAAAGCATGAGGATGCGCGCTTCGAGCTGTGCGTCAAACGAGAGCGGCACGTGCACGGCCATCTGGTCGCCGTCAAAGTCCGCATTGAATGCCGTGCAGACCATCGGGTGAATCCGGATGGCTTTGCCTT
>JADLEA010000016.1 GCA_020846365.1 Bacteroidota bacterium | reverse complement strand
GAGCCGCTGAAGTTGGCGCCCGGAAGCGTGTCTGCCATGGTGCTCCGCCAGTAGTACTTCTGGCCCTTCTCACTCCTGTTTCTGTACCGTATCGCCGATTTGTGATCCCCGTATTCGTAGCTGAGTTGCAGGTCGAGCTGACCGCCGTTGAACAGCGTGTAGTCGTTCAGGAACCACGCATCGAAGTTCTGGCTGGAGGTCTCGAAAATGTGCGCACATGGGGTTGTCGTCCATCCCCAGGTCAGATGGTTCGACACAGTCTCCGTGCCGTTCCGCATAAAGCGGATTTCCGATTCGGGCTGATAGGTTTTCTTCGTCTGGTATTGCGCCCTCAGACCGATGGGGTTTCCGAAAAGACGGTTAGCGTACACCAGTTGGAAATCGTAGTGTCTCCTGAGTGCGTCGGTCTTTGCCGATACGGGGATCATCTCCAGCGTGGTGTTGTTCCGGACGATGCCGTCCGTCCGTAGTTCCATATCAACCCGGTTGGTGCCTACCTCCAGATACACTTTGCCCCATTCGTCGAAATTCCAGATTCCGCCGGCGCTGTATCTGTTGTTATAGGCGTATGAGGAAACCTTCATGAATGACCGGATGGCATTCGGGTCGCCCGTATAGCCGTCCGGCGTGGGGACTTCAAAGTCGTTGTAGTTGCTGATGTATGTGTCATTCGGGCGCTCAGCAATATTCGTCACGTGTCCCTGCCACGGCATCGTCTGGGGATACATGTAGAGAAACGCGGCCTTGTTCGGCCATTTCAGAATGTCATGCGGGTAGGCGAGGAAAGTGTAGAAGGGATTACTACCGATGGTGAAATGGGGATTGGCGTATGCGGATGATGCGGCCACCAGCACGAGTACAACAACGAGCTTCTTCATGGCATCTCCCGGATTGTGTTCCCAGCACGGCTACCTCCATGTGTAAAGATCGCGCCACTTGCTACTGCAACTTTCGGCAGTACGGCACGTCGAGTCGTTCCACATCCGGGCATAAAATAATGAACGCAAATTGAATTCGCCAGAGGTGACACGACTAAATTTGTAGGCCCGTGTCCGGGGCTGGGATGTCGGGGCGGGTTCGGGCACGATGTGTTGAGAGTATCTACAGGTGAGGTCCGTCAAAGCGGGCAAAACATGGCCTTCTGCATCCAATCACACGAAAGCCGGATTCCGTATGCATATGATCCATTCTGACCCTGCGACCGTCCGGTCGCCTGGCGCGTCAGCCAATTTCACCCTGTTACTTCCAGGTGACCTCCTTTCCGCAATGCGGGCACACATTTGGCTTCCGCTTGCGCGCCATGGCCTCGGTGAAGCCCGCCGCGAAGACGCCGGCCGGGAGGGCAAAGAGTCCGACGCCGAGAATCTGTACTATCCCACCTACGATTCTCCCCTCGGTTGTCACCGGCAGAATATCACCGTATCCGACGGACGTCAAGGTCGACACTCCCCACCACAGAGCATCAAGGATGCTCATGAACGTCTGAGGCTGTGCGTCCCGCTCCAGGTAGAACATGATGCCTGAGGAAATGAACAGCAGGAAGAGAATCATGCTGGTTGCGGCGAGCAGTTCCTCCTTCTTGTCCTGGATCACCCTCACCAGCAACACAAACGCATCAGCATATCGGCCCAGCTTGAATACCCTGAAGAGCCGGAAGAGCCGGACCGATCGGATGAACAGAAGGTCGGCACCGAACAGCGGCATATAGAACGGGAGAATGGCCAGGAGGTCGATCAGGAGAAGCGGTGTGAACATGTATCTCAATCGTCCCCAGACAGGATGCGCATAGCGGGGCTTTGCGGTACAACTCCATATCCTGAGGAGGTATTCGATGGTAAAAACGCAGACCGAGAAGACTTCCACCGCCACAAGTATCTGCCCATACCGCTTGGCCATCGCAGGAATCGTATCAAGCACCACTGCGGCCACGCTGACGGCAATGAGCACCATGAGGGCAACATCAAAGTCGCGGCTGAGTTTGTCTCCAGGTTTGGCAACTTCAAGGATCTCGGCGACGCGATTCCGGGTGATTCGAAAGGGGTTCTTCACGTATTGTTGTCCTGAGGATTGTCCGTGCAAAAATAGCGAATTCAATCGCCTTTCGCTACTGGTATTCCGGATGCTCGATGCATACTCCTGGCAGATCAGCCTCCGGCTCTGTGTCAGACGAAGAATCCACGCCATACCCAAGTGGCAGCGGGATTTCGTCCCGAGATTCACTATCTTGGGGCATGACTCCCCCGTCACGCAAGTGGTACTGGCTGGTCTCGGTGCTCGCGCTTGTCGCGTTGCAGGCCCTCGTCTTTGCCCCTTCACTGGACTTTGAATTTCTGAAGTACGATGACGATGTCTACGTTTATGAGAACGCCAACATCCAGACGCTGAACGCCGAGAGCATTGCCTGGATGTTTGCCAGGCCGTACTATCACGCCTACACTCCCCTTGCGCTCCTTTCTCATGCAGTGGACTACCGTGTCTGGGGAGATTCTCCGCGGGGGCATCACCTGACGAATGTCGTGCTCCACGCCCTGAACTCGATTCTGGTGCTCCTCTTTGGCGTGCAGCTCTTCCAGATTACGCGTAAGGAAGACAAGGGCGTTTTCGTGCAGGCGCCGGCTAATCCCGGGGCGCAACCGGTTGCACGCTCGAGACCGAAGGTGTCCTACGAAACCGCCGGCATCGTGGGGGCATTCTTCGCCGCTGCAGCCTTCTCCGTGCATCCCATGCGCGTGGAGTCCGTGGCGTGGATTTCAGACAGAAAAGACCTCCTACTTGCGTTCTTCGTGCTTCTGAGCGTTATGGCGTACCTCGCGTACCACCACCGAAGGGAGCGGAAGCATGCGATGCTCTGGTACCTTGCATCGCTCATCGCCTTCGTGTTCGCGGCCCTCTCCAAATCCGTTGCGGTCATCATCCCGGTGATCTTGATCTTCTTCGACGCGCTTCTCCCCAACGGTCCTGCGAAAGCCACAACCCGGAAATCTCTGCTGCTGGAGAAAGTCCCCTTTTTCCTCGTGAGTTTTGTGTTCATCGCTGTCGCAATGCTCTCCGCCCGTGGGACCCGGATGAGCGACATCGTGGCGGATTTCACACTCCTCCAGGACGTGCTGCTGCCGTTCTATTCCGTGATGTTCTATCCGGCCAAGATGCTCTGGCCCGTTCAGCTTACCCCTGTGTATGGCCCTCCTGAATTGCCGGTGATGATCTTGGCGGCGGTTCTCTGTATAGGCGTCACCGCACTCGCCATCATAGCAGCGCGAAGAGGCAATCGGTGGTGGCTCCTTGCCTGGCTCTCCTACCTCGTCGCAATCCTCCCTACCACCACAGGCCTCTCCGCCGGCATACAGCCCTGGGCAGACCGGTACAGCTATCTTCCTGTTGTCGGCCTGATGCTCCTGGCCGGGGCGGGTGTCAGGGCCTTGTGGAGAAAGGTCGAAGTGCGTGGCGCACTGCTTGTTTCTTCAACTGCGATCCCGCTCATCCTCATCGTTGTGGCCCTTGCCGGTCTTAGCATGAGGCAGCTCCCCATGTGGCAGAGCGGTGAAATGCTCTGGCGTCATGCCATCGCCGGGGCGCCGGAGCTCCCGAGGCCCTACGCCAATCTGGGTGTCGTCCTCGATAGCAAGGGAGACCATGGGTCCGCGTTGGGGCTGTATGCAAAGGCGGTTGAGATAGAACCGGGCTATGCGGATGCCCTCTACAATGCTGGCGTGGCTTATGAAGCAATGGAGTTCCCCGATTCGGCGGCCCTGTTCTACGCGAGGGCCATTGCAGCAGACAGCATGCACGACGATGCGTGCGTCAACCTCGGCAATCTCCATGTACGCGCCGGCAATCTGGACGAGGGGATCAGGCTCTTCCAACGCGCCATGACGATCGACGATTCAAATCCGGATCCGTACTACAATATGGGAATCGCCGCTTTCAGCAAGGGCGAGCGCACCAGGGCTGTGGAGTGCTTCCAAGCTGCGGTCAATCGGGCTCCCCGTCATGCAGATGCGTACCACAACATGGGGGTGGTGTATCTGGACCTTGGCGACGGTGATGCCGCGTTGGAATGTTTCAGACGCGCGGCTCGCCTCGGCCTCGTTGACTCCCAGAACCTCCTCCAATCCCGCGGGTACACGTGGTGAGCGATCCACGCCGGAAAGTCCACAATTCCACCCCTTCCATCGGGACATTTCACGGTTGGTGGCGTCATTTCCTTACTTCACAAGCAACATCCGCCTTGTCTGCGTGAACTCCGAAGTAGAGAGCCGGTAGAAATACACCCCGCTGGACAAACCGGCGGCATCGTAATCCACTCTGTAGGTCCCCGCGGTCCTTGTCCCATCCACCAGTCTGGACACCTCCCGGCCAAGCACGTCAAGCACGCACAATTGCACGTACGCAGACGCTGGCAATGCATAGGTGATGATCGTGTTCGGATTGAAAGGGTTCGGGTAGTTTTGCTGCAATGTGTACGTGGTCGGGAGTGCGGGGTCATCTCCTGCGTCTGTCGTCGCGAGATCAACGAGAACCGGCTCAGACAGGTGCACCGTGCCATCCAGGTCGATCTGCTTCAGTCTATAGGCCCATCTCCCCTGCGTGGCACTACTATCGACGAACGTGTACACGTGCGACGCAACCGATGTGCCGTGGCCCGGTACAAAGCTCCCCGGAATTGTGGTAAACACGGGTTGGGCCCTCGCAGTATCCTTCTCGACCTCAAATCCGTAGTTATTCACTTCCGACGCCGTCTGCCAGCTCACCACCACTCCCGGTCCTTTTGTGCTGGCGCTGAATGAGACGAGCTCAACGGGGAGCGCCGAGTTGCTTCGGAAAACCACGCGGACGGCGAGATCGCTGGTGGACATGCTGCTGTAGCTCGTGCCATTGCTCGAATAGTAAGAATCCCCCGTGGCCGGAGAAGTGACATCGATGGGCAAGGCAAATCCTCCTGACGCTCGCTGGAAGAACACGCGTACATACACCGGCTCGTCCTTCGTGACGGCAATCTCAGGGGAGAAATTCATCTGGATGAAGTTGTCAACTCCCGCGGAAGCGCCACTGACAGACCCTCCCACTTGCGACGACAACTCGTTCCCGCTGAAGACAGAAAAGACCGCCGCACTCACTGTTGTGAATCTGTTCGCAGGACTGAAGACGCGCAGCCCGACGAGTTTGCCGTCGTACGCGGGGATGCACCTCACCATGCCGTACCCGGAACTCAGTTCAGAGCTGCCGTAGGACCGACCGGTCAGCTGTCTATAGAACTGCCGGTTGTAGCCATAGTATATCGGCAGGACTGCCGCAGCAGTCATCGTTGTCGCCGGCGCAGAAATGCCGGTGATCTCGACCCCGCTCGGACTCATGTTCCAGAGCGCCGTATTGGGCGACGTGACAGAAGTGAGGTTTGTCTGGCCGGTTGAGCCCGGGTACGGATCCCCTGCATTTCCCCGGTTTGCGCCCGTCGCCATCTGCTCCAGGCCGTCTGCCTCGTACACCTTGACTCCGAGATGGGCACTTGCCACGTTGATCCGGTTCGACGCGGGCCAGATATCGACCAGATTCTTGTCGATATGATAGATTAAGAGCCCTGAAGCCGGCAAGTCCAGGTCGAATCCGGTCTTTTCCCTGTTTTCAACGAGCATGTACTCATCAGACTGATTATCGTCCATCCATATCTTGTACGCGAAGGAGTTCGTTTCCGCCTGGGGAACGCTCAATCCCTGACTTGCGGCGAGAACGGTGGGCGTGGTGAGACCCAGAAGCTCCTTACAGTACGCAGACATATGGGTAGGTCTTTCCGGAGAAGAGCCGTCTCCTCCCCAGCCGCCGGTTGCCATCAGGCACCAGTTGCCTATTCCTTCGGATTCGCCGTTCGACGCATCGTTCGTATCGTAGAGATCGGGCAAGCCAAGCATGTGCCCGTATTCGTGGCAGAACACCCCGATATCCACATGGCCCGCTCCGTACATTTCCGGCATGATGATGTACCTGCCGATATACATCCCATCGTACGTTCTTGCATACGTTTCGTTCAATCCCCCGGAATGAGACCAGATGTACTGCGTCTGGTTACCTTCTTCAGCGCCTTTTCCGGAATGGACGATGAAGAGTCCGTCAACCTCGCCATCACCGTCATTATCGTAGAGCGAGAAATCGACTCCGTTTGCCTCGGCCGCATCAATGCACTGGCTGACAAGCTCCTGGATGTGTATACCGAAGTCTGCGTTGCTAAATGCATAGTATGCCGACGCCTCGGCGGCAGTAATCCAGTCCTGACCGTCCGCCTGTAGAGACAGCATGTTGTAGGAGACGTCCTTGTAGTACTTGCTCATGCCACCGACACCGCTCTTCCAGCTGTCGTTGTTCACCATTTCCTGAAAGCTCGCGCTCGTCTGCGTCGCCGCGAGATTCGAGAATTCCACACACAGGATGAGGACTCGTTTCACCCCATTCTCCGTTCGTTCCGGTCCGAGGATGCTCTTCCGGAGCGTTCCTTCGCTGGCAGTCCGTTCGAGCTCGTACATGCGCATGCGGGAGGCGATCACCGGGGAGGATTCCCTCAGGTGCTTGGGAACACCCGATACCATCTTCTGCTGAGGGGCAACGTTGTTCCCTTGAATCCTGAAAGCACTTGGAACAAACCGGCCTTCAGGATTCAGCGTCGCATAGTACCAATACTCGTCGCTTCCCTGAATGACGACGTATCCGTCCAGGGTTTCGGCGTAGTTGTACCGTTCATCGCCAAAACCTACGATGCTGAAGGTAGATCCATCCGGTTGAGCGACCACGGTGGGTGTGCGCTTCGCAGGCATAGCAGCAACGGAAGCGCACCAGAGCATAAGGAGCACTGGCACGAAGTTCTTCATACTGGTCCCCTTCTGAAGTTGTGCAGTTTCCTTCTGGCGCAGGATTGCAGATCAGCGTTAACCTAGAGTGAGGAATCCGGCGATTCTTCCTGGCGGAGGGTACCGGTCTCTGGCCGGGTGTGCGCATCCGCCTTGTAGCCGGGCAGCGTCCATGTCGGACGCATCTATGCCACATTCCTGTTCAGGTACTCCACGGCCTCGTGCGGATTATGGGAGGTGAAATCTGCGCCGATGCGCGTGCAAAACTCGGGGGTGACGGGAGCGCCGCCGATCATCACTTTCAGGTTCGGATGCGTCTCCTTGATGGCCCGCACGCTCTTCTCCATGCTCGGCATGGTGATCGTGAGCAACGCCGAAAGTCCCACGATGCAACCCGGATGCTGTGCGATTGCCTCCATGAATTTGCTGGTGGGCACATCCACGCCGAGGTCGATCACTTCGAAACCTCCCCCGGTCACGATCATTGCAACAAGATTCTTTCCGATGTCGTGCAGGTCGCCGGAGACCGAGCCGATAACGAACGTGCCTTTGCGTTTCACCTCGCCTGATTCCAGGAATGGCTTGATGTGTTTCAGCACTGCGTTCATTGCCGCAGCAGAGACCACGAGATTGGTGACCGCTGCCCTGTTCTCGCTGAATTCCTTCCCTACCTTGTCCATACCCAGCATACACCCTTGCAGCAGCTCGACGGGCTGGACGCCATTCTTGAGTGCTTCCGCGGCGATCTCATCTGCGCCATCCTGGCCTTTCATGTCGGGCGGATACGGAGCTGCCCTGTACACTTTCCCTCGTGCGATGCACATCGCGATGCGTTCCACGTATTCTTGCATGGTTCCTCTGATTACTGTGCTACATGGAGACTTGCTTCTTTGGCCAATGCCGGTGTGACGCCCTCCCATGGCCCGGGCATGATGTGGATGCCGCGGACGCCGTGGATATTCTTGAGTACCCGGATCATTTCGATCGCGACCGCGAATCCTTCTCCCTCGGGATCAGTCGCCCGGACCATCCGCTGGATATAGTCAGGATGGATCCTCACCCCGGGGACTTTTTCCTTCATCCACTGCAGTGTCTTTGCAGAACGGACAGGCATGACGCCGGCGAGGATTGCCGCTTTCTCATGGAGGCCCATCCCGACAACCTTCTGCATCCAGCGGGCGAACACCTCCAGGTCGAACACCGGCTGTGTCTGGATGAAGCGGGCGCCTGCGGAGACCTTTTTGTGCAGTTTGATCAGCCGCATCTCAAACGGCTCCGCGAACGGATTTGCCGCCGCACCGATGAAGAACGCCGGACGCTTCTTCATCTCCGAGCCCGAAAGCAGATACCCGCCGTTCATGGCGGCCACAGTTCCGATGAGCTGCACGGAATCAAGATCAAAAACGCCCCTGGCTTCGGGCTGATCGCCGATGGTCTGATGGTCTCCCGTCAGGCAAAGGACGTTCCGGATGCCCAGGGCCGCGGCTCCCAACAGATCACTCTGCATCGCCAGCCGATTCCGGTCGCGGCATGTCATCTGCATGATCGGCTCGATGCCTTCCTCTAGCAGTATCTTGGCCGAGGCGATGCTGGACAGCCGGACGATCGCCGTCTGGTTGTCGGTGATGTTTACGGCATCGACATGATCTCTGACGAGCTTTGCCTTCTCCCTGATAACGTCACCGTCACAGCTCTGCGGCGGGGCGATCTCAGCGCACACGACAAACTGTTGCGCATCAATTTTGTTCTGCAGCGTCATCAACAATGATGTCCCTGATCCTTTTCTCGTCGTTCCGAAGAAACAGCGTCGGGGCACTCGTGCGTTTGCGGAGTACGTTCAGCCAGGCGGACGTCCGTTCCAGGCCCCAATCGTGAGGGGCATGTATCGTGAACAAGAGACTAATCCGATGCAGCAGTTTCGAACGGTAGTAGATCCTCTGCCAGACGCACTTTCGGTCACGATACACTTCGCACGTCCCGTCTTCCCGGGTCCCTCCGCAGGGCCCATTGCGCATGCGTTTCGGACAGTTCTGCGAGCAGATGAACGCCGTCGAGGAGAGAATGCACTCGCCGCAATGCTGGCAGCGAAACAACGGCACCTTTATCGCGTCTTCGAAAAAGAGGATCACGCGCGACAACCGGCGCTCGGCGGGGGTGATAGGCCGCTTTTTCGGTTTCGTAGATCGATAGAGCACGGGAGACCCTCCGGCCTTCACTGACAGATTGCCTAATCTGTGATGACTTTCATGTGAGAGCATAGTGCAGTCCAGGCCCGTGGGAATGGCGCAGGTCAGGAAAGATACAACATCACCCTCATGACGGCCTCGACCCCTTCCAGGGCCAGGACATCTCTCAGACACTCCATCGCGGGATCATCCACTGCGAGAAGCGCATAGTGACGTTTTGTGGAACCGATGATCGTATTCAGACCCATCGGCATCGCCATCGTGAGGAAGGCGCTCTCCAGGGGGCCTTTCGCCGGCGAACCGTCCCCCCTCTTCGACGGAAGCATCGCCGTGAAGTTGCTCAATCCCACCGACATGTTGATGCCGGCAAGATCCTGGTCCTGATGGATCAGGCCGATCGCATCCATGAGCCGGCGGAAATCCCCTTTCGAGTCGCTGCCGATAGGCATGATGCCCGGATCCAGAATGAGTCTGTTGTTGGGCACCTCAGGTATCCGGTTCCGTGCGGCGTTTGCCATGGCCTTCGCTGTGGCATGAATGTGTTCGGCAGTTCGATTGAGCATCATCTCGCCGGAATCGTTCATCCCCTCGGTGATGAGCAGCACGGGCACGAACGGTCGTTGGGCGTACAACTCGAACATTTCGAGCCGGGCTTCCGAAATGGAGTTGAGGATAGGCATGCGGTTTCCGGCGCGTCCGGCATCATATGCCTCGAGTCCCGCAGCCGCAATGCCCACATCCGGCGTGTCAATCGAGAGCGGAAGGGTGATATGCTCCTGTATTTTTCGCACAACGTCCGCCATGAATCCGGGGGAGCGGGATCCGACGTTCACATCGACGTATGCCGCGCCCTTTGCCGCCTGCTGCCTTGCCAACTCGACGATCCCGTCGATATTCTTCTCCTCGAACAGGACGTGGGTTGAGGGCACAGAGTCATTGATGGACTCCCCGATGATGGTAAGCCCGGGTATGCTCATGCACATATCTCTCGTGAATTCATATCCGGCGACTCTCACGTGTGTGAATGTTTCGCTTCACTCAGATGCCTCTCTGATTGCGTGCCGTCTTTCCGGCAACCCCATTCGGTTTTTACCGTCCTCTTGCGGCCTCCAGAAAAGCCATGATGTTCCCGGATGGCACCCCCGGAGGCATACCACCGCCGCACGAGAGGATGACCTTCCTCTTGTCTTTCAGGGAATTGATCAATGCGACGGTCGCGCTTTTGACATCCTCGGGGGTCCCTGCCGCGAGCACATCCCTGGGCGGGATGTTCCCGAGCAAAGCGACCTGGTTCCCCGTCAGGTCCT
>JADLEA010000015.1 GCA_020846365.1 Bacteroidota bacterium | reverse complement strand
GATCGTGTTCCTCCCACTGCGTATACAGACTCAGACCGATCAGGAGTGCCATCAGGATCGCCAGAGGAAGATTGGTGGCGTCGTAGAATGCCGGTTCGACCCGGGTGGTGGAGAAGATCGGAAGGCTTGTGCCGAAGAGGATCACCAGCGCGCTGAGGAGGAGCGCAATCGCACCGGCCGCGAGCAGTAGTTCGCGCGAGAGCCATCCGGACGTTGCGGCCGGAGGCTTGAGCGCCTGCCGGCGTTTCACCAGGAGGGCCGCGCCGGTCGCGGCAATGACGATCATGGTGCCCAGCAGAAGCCAGTAGATCTCCGCCCCCGCGTCGGCAAATGCGTGCACCGAGGCGTCCCCGAGGATCCCGCTGCGCGTCAGGAATGTGCTGTAGATGACAAGAAGGAATGCGACCACGGCAAGGATATAGTTGGTCCGGACATACTTGCCCGTTCTCCGCTGTGCAACCAGCGTATGCACCATGGCTATCCCGATCAACCAGGGAACGAGAGAGGAGTTTTCGACGGGGTCCCATCCCCAGTATCCCCCCCAGCCCAGGACGCCGTAGGCCCAATAGGCGCCCAGCATGATGCCCAGACCAAGCACGCTTACCGCCATCAGCGTCCAGCTCAGCGACTGCTCCGGAAGAAGACTGAACTTCTCTCTCCACAACGATGCAATGGCCTGGCTGAACGGCACGGCCATGAGGGCGAACCCGATGAAGAGCACCGGCGGGTGCACGACCATCCAGAAATTCTGCAAGAGTGGATTCAGCCCGCGACCGTCAGGTGGGATCTGCCCTTGCGGAATTCCCTGATACATCTCCCACACGGAGATGAACGGAGATTTGGCGAGTGTGAAGCCAAGGAGAACTGTTTGCACCAGCAGGAACACAGCCATGACCTCGGGTTCGGAGCCACGTTTTCGTGCGAAGCCGGAGAGGGCAACAGCCACGAGGGACGAGCAAAGCGCCCAGAAAAGAAAGCTCCCTTCCTGCCCGGCGTAAAACGTCGACAACAGAAAATGCAGCGGCAAGGATCTGTCGCTGTAGCCGAAAACGTACCCATTGGAGAAATCGTGCGTGAGGAGAAGTGCCGTGAGCAACGCGGATGCAATCAACACGAGTGCTGTGCTGATCGTCATCAGCATGCGGGGGGTCGCCGGTGAGCGTCTGACGCCGGACGCAGCTTGAAAGTACTTCACTGCGGAAACGAACGACAACACACAGGCAAGTACAAGTACCCATTGTCCAAGAACAGTCATTCCAACTCCAAAAGTGCTTGATCCTCTATTTGTAGGTCAACATGCGTGCCATCAACGAGGGGAGGAAAACACGCAAATAGGGTGAATAGGAGGGGTTTTGGATCAGGTGCGTCTGCTGTTCCGCTCGAGACTTTCCAATCCGTAGGAATAGCTTTGCAGGAGTGAAAAAGCCGGTGCGCGAAAAGGGGGCAAATACGCGGTATTTTGGCTGTCAAAAAAAGAGGAAGGACGGAACCGTCCTTCCTCTGCCCTACCGGAGATCGCTTTGTGGGACCGCTTAGAAATCGCGTTCGGTGCCGAACACGTTGATCTTCCCGTTGATATGCATGCTCTTGTCGATAATCCTGCCCTCCCCGTTGACAACACCCGTGTGACAGTTGGCGCAGATTGTTAGTGTCGAGGGCATGTGGCCTGCGGGGGGAAGAGCATGACAGCTCGCGCATGCGGCATCCGCCGCTCCGCCCGTCCAGGATGGTGCAAACGCCGCACCTGTCATCACCGAGTCCGTGTACGCAAATGCGTAGGCTGTCGGCGCGGTGGCCTTGGTTGCTTTCCAATTGCCGTGACAATAAGTGCTGCTGCAGGTCAACGTGGCCGCGCTGTACGAGGGAGCCGGACGGAACGTTCCGGCGGCGCTCGGCAATGATGCAAGGGTGTCGTGGAAGGCAACCTCTGCAGGGAGTTGCGTGTCCACATGCCCTGCTATGAGGACTTGCGTGGGCACAGCATGGCACTCCACGCACTTCACGTCGTTCCCGAGCGTCCCCGAGGCGAGATGTTTCTGATGCGCCCCCACAGAGCGGGAGGTTGTAGATGAATCGCCCATCACGCCTTTGGGGGGAGCTGCGGAAATGGCGTTTGTGGCAAGAGCGCGGAAATCCCCGTGGCATGTGTTGCATGCTTCGGGCGACTTCTTTTGTCCACCGGCATCAACGTGGCATCCCGCAGACATACAGGAGACGTGCACGAGCGTGCTTCCATCGTACGTCGCACCGTGGCACGTCTTGCAGCCATCCAACGGATATCCCCTGTCGAGTAGAAACCCGGGATGCCCGCCTGCAGGGGCAAAGACGGTATGTGGATATGCAGCGTGGCACGTGAAGCATGAAGAGCCGCTGGTCCCGCCCGTAAAGGTGGCACCATGGCAGGAAGAGCATTCGCTGAGTTCCCAGTTCTTCTGCGAAAGGTAGCCGCCATGTGAGGAAGCCGGATTGCTCGAGATCCATCCGGTCTTGTGCGGATATGACGCATGACAGGAATAACACGACGTTCCGCTCGTCCCCCCATCGTACCCGGCGCCGTGGCAGGACGCGCATTCCGCCAGCGTGCCCATGCCCAGCTGCAGGAACTTCCCGTGGAATTGCGTGGACACGGAATCGTTCCATCCCGCCTTATGGGGGTACGACTCATGGCAGGAGAAGCATGACTGACCGCTGATACCGCCCGTGAGCGCTTTTGCGTGGCACGAGACGCAGTCTGTGGTTTTGTATCCGGTCTGTTTCAGCACGACGCCGTGAAACGCGCTCGACGAGGGGTCATTCCAGCCGACATCGTGTACGCCTTTTTGAGGTCCGGGGGCCGGGAGATCACTCTTGAGTTCACCGCAGCCGCCAAGGAGCAATGCCGCGCCCGTTGCCGCAAGTGCTGCGGCACAAAGAAGCAGGGTTCGAATCATCATGTCGTCCTTCCTAGCCATGGCAGTACCCACAGAAGTTCCTTCCCTTCACTCCGCCCGGATGGGCGTTCATATCGGTGTGACAATTGTAACAGGTCGCACCTTGTTGTGCGTGCCACGGACCGTACTCGCCCTTCATGTAGCCGGCGACATGTGTTCGTGGGTCGGTACCGCGGAACCCGTCGGCGTCGCTATGGCAGGTGATGCATGTCGGATCACCACCCTCAGCATCGTGACATGCGACGCAGCTCTCGATGTCGCGGCGTGCCAGCGCGGCATGTCGCCCTCCCCCGCTTCCGACGCCCAGCGTCGCAAAGCCGGCGCCAAGATGCCAGGAGGGTTTGAATCCCCGCACGGCCCCGATGTTGTCTCCCGTCTCATGGCAGGGCGCACAGAACTCCTGCGCGGAATGACAGGTGTAGCAATCCGACCCCTTTGCTTTTGCATCGATGCCGTGGGTGAATCGATAGTTGAGATCATGCGCCATTTGCAGCGTCGACGTGTTCGTCGTGACGCCCGCGAACGTCCGGGGCGTCGGATCGCTCATCATCGGACCTCTCCCAAACTGCAGAACCTCGGCAGCGCTGTGGCACTCGGCGCAGAAGCTCTGCGTGTGACAGGTCGAACAGGAGGCCTCCAGTTCGCCCAGCCGTGTAAGCTCGCGATGGGTGCTCTTGAAATCCGCCACCAGGTGATCCGCCGGCACAAGTGCGGTCACGTTGGTATGGCAGGCCTCGCACTGGTTGGTAGCTTTGCGCTCGTTGTGACACGTTGCGCAGGTTGCCATTGCCGGCATATGCTTCGCTGTTCCGAAATCGGCTTCCTCCAGCCCCGCATGGCAGGTCGTACACGCCACGTCGGCCATCGCCGTGTGCTGCTCGTGGGAAAAGACGATTTCCCTTACCGGAGCGGGTGCCGCCTGAATATTCTCCGGATCCACATGGCAGTACGCACAGTCGTTGGTCAATTGCTCCTCATGGCAGGAGGTGCAGTTGTCGTGCGTAGGCCTCAGCGAATCGGAAGCTTTGCTGCTGGCAGCGGCTGCATGGCACGTCGCGCACTCGATCGATGCGCCCTGGATGTGGGTCTTGTGCGAGAACTTGAGGCTTTTGCTGTCATCGAAGTCAGGCCACCCCTGCTGGCTCATCGGACGGTACGCAACGGCGGTCACCAGCGCCACGGCAACGACCGCGAGGAAAACGAGATAGCGGCGGATCATTGTTTACCCTCCCCGTTGATGAGTGAGAGCCGTTCCGAAAACCAGTAGTTCAACCTCAACTGGGCGCGAAGGTCGCGCTGCATCAGCTTGTTCGTCAACCACTGCGCCTGGATGTCGCAGGAGAATGCGGACACGGGACGCACAGCCGCTCCCAGCAAGAGGGCGAACGCATTGTCCCGCGTACCTTCCTTGCTCAACCGGTACGAAGCATAGGAGATCCCGGCCGTGGGGATCACCATCCGGCCGAAGAAGGGGTATGAGCCCTGCACGCTGAACGACGTCAACTCGCCGGCATATCCGTCGCTCCCCGAATACGCCACCGACCCGTAATTGGTGTTGAGGCCGAGGGTCCAGCGATGACTCTTCTCGTCGGTGTACGAGACCCAGGCCATTCGCCCGAAAAGCCGGAGAAGAGGGGTGAAGGCATACTCGGCTCCGCCTTCCAGTTCGTCCACGGAATTCGTGACAAAGGCCGAAAAGATCGAATTGTAGAACACGCGCGGCACGCGGTGGATGTAGTCGGCATTGACGGAGAGCCGGGAGGTCACCTGGACGCGAGCTCCCCCCTGCGCTCTCGATGTCCGCTGATTCAGAAAGTCATGGTCATACCTGCCGTACACGGAAAACCGGTCGCTATAGTCGTAGCGGGCGTCAGCGCTTCCGAGCTCCTCGGCGGGGGAATCGAAGGTGACATAGTAGGGCACCGGCGAGAAGCTGGTATCCCGGGCACGGAGGGTCCAGTACGGGTCCCGTTCTTCATGACGATTCAGGTAGCTCAGTCCGATGCGCGCACCCGGAACCAGTGAGGTCACAACCTGGCCGCCGAAGAAGTAATTGTCGTGCATGTTCTTGCGCACGCCGGTGAATTCCGGACCCACGGAAGCGCCGCCATAGCCCGTGACGGTTACCTTGTTCCGGAGGAAGCGCGCTTTTGCGGAGAGCCCGTCGATAGTTCCCACGCCGACGCCGGCAAAGATCCCCTGCCTGCCGAGGTGGAGGTCGACCATCTTGCCGATGTTCGCCCAACTCAGGTACAGGTTGTAGAAGCGCACTCTCCCCGCCTCGCCGAAGGTGCCGGCGAAATTGGCGGATCCCTGAAGGAAGGTGGTCAGTGACACATCGCCCTGGGCAATGGTCACTTGCGCTGTCTGGTATGCGCGGAGGTACTGCTGGGATGTCCCGACCGTGTCGAACTGTTCCCATGTATAGAATGCGGTGGACAGCCGCCCGGTGACAAGCTGGGCGGGTGCCGTCGCTGTACACCACGCGAGAAGCAGTACGAGCGGGAGTAGACGCGATCCGTTCATGCAATGATCCTTTCCTTGCCGCGTGTACATGACCAGCATCCTCTTACCGGCCGGAGTGGCACTCGACGCAGTTCATCTCGTTCCACGCGTCGCCGATATCCTCGGGATGCTCGAACGGCAGCCCCGCCACGGACAGGGTCTGCGGAAGCGGCGCCGTTCCTTGATACAGAATCGTATGACAGCTGTTGCAGTCCTTGGAAATTACCCGCCCGTCGGCCGCGCTGTGCTTTCCGTCATGACACCGGAAACAACCCAGATCTGTCATGTGCCCGATGTTGTTGGGATACACGCTCCACCGGACCTTCATCCGCGGGAAGAAATTGCGTTTATACTGCGTCTGGAGTTCTTCGATTGCCCCGGCGAGCAACTCGGGATGCTCGTTCACGATCGCCGGATGCTCCTTCTGATAGAAGTCCCTCAGAACCAGCGCAATGCTGTCCAGCGCTGTTTCCGTGCTGGTGTATTCCTCTTTCAAGACCCCCATCCCCTTCTCGCGTATCCACGGGAGGTCGGTGCTGATGCGCCCGTGTGCGAGACTCTGGTCCACGATGCGAGCCGGGGGGCGGTAAATGTGGGACGGCCGGTTGTGACAATCGATACAATCCATCGTAGCCCAGGAACGGGATCGCAGTGTGTCGATCCCATCAGCGGCATCCTGCGCCACATACTCGGTGACAACGCCCGTGGTTTTATTCTTCGCGCGAACAAGGGGAATCACCTGTCGCTGGGGATCCGTGGACACGTACGTCACCTCATTGGCGACATTCATGTGCCAGTGGATTCCTCCCGAGGGGCCGCGCTCACTGCTTCCCCCGCCGATTTTCATGAGCAGGCCGAGTGTCCAGCGGGTGTTGGCTTCATCAGACTTGAAATAGGTGTTGATGTATTTCTTCTCCGCCGAGAAATGCGAAGGCCAGTGGCACTGTTCACAGGTTTCCTGTGCCGGGCGGAGGTTTGCAATCGGCGTCGGAATCGGACGAGGATACACGTCCGCAAGCGTTGCATACACCTGATAAGCACCGGAGAGCTTCGACCGGACATACCATCCTGCTCCCGAGCCGACATGGCAGTCCACACACTTCACCCGCGCGTGCGGCGAATACTGATACGCCGTGTGTTCCGGTTCCATGACCGAGTGGCATGTCGTCCCGCAGAACTCAACAGATTCCGTCCACTCAAAGGTGCGGTAGCTTCCATACGCGGTCAGGAGAAGTACGATGGCCGAGACGCTGGTGAACATCGTCAACGCCGCCCGTTGCCGCGGAACGGCCAGGTCCACCGTGAACGAAAGCCGGCTGGCCGGTTGCCCTTTGCGCAAACGGCGGCGCTCCCGCCAGGCACCCAGCGGAATCAGCAAGAGCCCCAGGATCAGCGGGACCGGCAGGGCGACGTACGAGATAATCCCGATGTACGCAGGAGAGTGCTCCTGGATCCATTCCACCAGCGTGAGGAAGATGATCGTCGCCAGCGAAACAGTGGCTAGTGCAGCGCCGCCGATGCTGATGGGGTTGTAGAAAATGTCGGGTAGTCTGCGTTTGGACATGCGCACCGTGAGGCAGGAAGAGAGAAAACGGCGGGAGTGAATCCTTTTCTCCCCCGCCGTTGTTATGACGCGCTTACTTCTTGGGGAGCTTGTGTTCTATCTTGGCCCAGAACTCAGCATACTTGAATCCCTTGAACGTCGGGCTTTCCTGGTTGTGGCATGTGACACAGGTCTTTTCCGCCGCATCATCGGCAATCATGCCTGCCGCAACCGCCTTCGCCTTGTTCTCCGCTTTCGCATGGAGGGTCTTGTACCCCGATCCCGCACCGTGGCAGGCCTCGCACGTCACGCCCTCTTTCATGTCGAACGCCTTTTCCACGTTCTTCGCAACTCCGCCGCCGGTCACGTGGCATTTGAGGCATTCGGGGGATTCCGCCGGAGGTTTAGAGAGGCCCTTCTCCTTGGCGATCTTCTTGGATGCTTCACTTTCAAGCGTTTTGTAGGCATTGGCATGAACGCTCTTCTGCCAGATCACAAATGCCTCGCCTTTGTCCTTTGCTTTGTGGCACATCGCGCAGGTCTTGGTCCCCACAAACTTGTTCTCGGCCGCGACCGTGTCCGTGACGTAAAGAAACGCGATGGCAACGACAATGAGCATCAGGGTACTTCTCATGGATTCCTCCTTCTTGGTATCACTGTTCGTACAAATGTAAGGGAAACAAAAACAATTTTCCACTATTCGCAAAAAATTACCGTAAATCCTCCGCCAGACCGTCAGGCTTTGACGTCCTCCTGGTCCTTGGCCGCCGTGCTATCGCCCGGCTGCTCCGGTCCCTCAGTTTCTGAAAGGGCAAGACGGTGGTCTTCCTGAAGTTTTTCCAGCTCCAGCGGGTGCTCTTCTTCCATTTCCTCCTCCGTCAACGTTCCCTTCCAAAACGCCAGATTGATGGGGTAGGTATCGGGATTGAAAATGACATAGTAGAAGTGCCAGACCAGAATCGCCAGCGTGGCAAGCCAGGCTTCATAGTAGTGTACCGTATGCGCAACGTCCCACCAGAGCTTGGTGAGTATCCCCAGGAAAAAGTTGTCAAACCAGAGAATCACCCCGGTCACGCCCATAACGAACGTGCCCCAAACCAGTGCCCAGTACTCGCTCTTCTC
>JADLEA010000014.1 GCA_020846365.1 Bacteroidota bacterium | reverse complement strand
TCACGAATTTCCTCCGATTGCTGAAACTTCCCGATGAGATCCAGGCGGCGGTGCGCAAAGGAGAGGTGAGCGGCGGGCATGCCCGCGCCCTTGTTGCACTCGAAGACCGGAACCGGCAGATGAGCCTCTTCCGCAGGATCATCAGCAAAGGGCTTTCGGTACGCGAGGTGGAAAACCTGGCCCGCCAGCAGGCACAGAAAGCTGCGCCCCGCGGGAAGCGCACGCGCGCAGAAGGGCCCTCCACCATGCAATCCGTGGAAGACCGGCTTCGGAGACTCCTGGGGACGAAGGTTCGTGTGCACTCCGTCCACGGTGGGAAAGGGGAGATCCTGATCGAGTACTACTCCAATGAAGATCTGGATCGTCTCCTTGAGATGTTTGATTCCATCAACGAACGATAGCACGAACGCAGGAAATATATGCAGCGAACAATTGTCAGTACATCGGGCGCTCCGGGCGCCATCGGGCCGTACAGCCAGGCAGTGGTCGTTCAGGGATCGCTCGTATACACGGCGGGCCAGATTGCCATCCTACCGGCAACCGGAGAGCTGCTCGCCGGTGACACCGGGCAGCAGACCAAACAGGCCCTGGAGAATCTCAAAGCGATCCTCGAAGCGGCGGGCACAACGCTGGCTTCCGTGGTCAAGACCACGGTGTTTCTCAAGGACATGGGCGACTTCGCAGCGATGAATGCAGTCTACGCGACGTATTTTCCCTCTGCCCCTCCAGCGCGGTCTGCCGTGGAAGTGGCCCGGCTGCCCAAAGACGCACGTGTCGAGATCGAAGCGATAGCGGTTCTTCCTGTGAAGTGACCTGCTCAATGGCCCGGGCCATGCTCACCGTGCTGTCGGTCGTGCTGCTCCTCCCGCCAGCGGGTGGAGTTGCCCAGGACGTCCGGCCCGATAGCGTTGCGGTGGCCGGTGCGGCGGGCGAGAGGATCCGGGACAGTACGGGAAGCGACACGTCGCGCGTGTATGCCGCGGGCGATACCATCCGGGTCAGGGCAGAAGGCGATTCAATGCGCGTGAATGCCGCGGGGGATACGAGCGATACGGTGCTTGTGCGGGGCAAATCCACCGGGCTCGCCATGCTCTTCTCCGCCGTGCTGCCCGGTGCCGGGCAGGCCTACAACGAGTCCTACTGGAAAGTGCCGATTGTCCTGGGGCTGGGAATATACTTCGCCTCCGAGTGGCTCGACAACAACCGGAGAACCGAGGATTTTCGTGAGAAGTACCTCGCCAGCATGAATTCAGGGATGCCCAATCCGGTGTTTCTGAGGAATCGGGAGTTCTACAAAGACCAGCGCGATTCCTTCGCGTGGTACTTCCTCATTTTGTATGTGTTGAATATCGTTGATGCATATGTCGATGCAAGCCTGTACGGTTTTGATGTCAGTCCAACCCTGACCCTTCGCGGACTACCTGCAACGGGTTTGACACTGCGCTACACCTGGTAACACCTGCATGCCTGCTCTTTTCACTACACCGGAGTCCTCATGTTGAACTACATCTGGATAGGCCTGATACTCCTCGGGCTCTTTGCGGCTGTCGGGAATGACATAAGCGATGAAGTGCGGGACACCTACCGTAACGGAAAGGTGCTGGAGGGCACTCTGGAGATTCGGAAAAGTCCCTCCGCGATACGGGGAACGTGGGAAGGCGATTTGAGTATTTCCAGGGATGCGTTCAACGCATTCTATGGCGCGGAGCGGACGGACGCCGATGTGCGGCAGGCGGTGGTCATCGCGACGGGGACCGACAGTGTGCAGGCAATTCACCTGCCGATCACCCCGGCCACGCCGGCATGGTGGAGGGAAATCGTCAAATCGGCCGGGAGCAAGGAACGCCTCACCGGCACTGTCACTCTTCTTGCGTTGGCGGAAGACGGTTCCACGGCGCGCATCGGTTTCACGCTGGAGCCCATCCAGTTCGTAAAACTCCGGGCTGTTACCCAGGCCGCTCTCGACTACGCTGGGATCGCGGTGAACATCGCGCTCGGGCTCATCGGTATCATGGCCCTCTGGCTGGGCGTGATGAAAGTGGCAGAAGAAGCCGGACTCCTGCTCATTGTGACGCGCGCCCTCACGCCGCTGACCAAGCGGCTCTTCCCGGATATCCCTTCCGACCATCCTGCCGTCGGCGCAATGATCATGAACATTGCCGCCAACATGCTCGGCCTGAGCAATGCGGCCACGCCCATGGGACTCAAAGCCATGGAGGAACTCAACAAGCTGAATCCCAAGGCGGGAACCGCCACGAACGCCATGATTACCTTCCTGGCAATCAATACGGGCGGGCTGATTCTGATACCGGCCACCGCCATTGCGGTGCGTGCGGCTGCGGGCTCCGGAAATCCGGGGATCATCATCGGAACGTCGATCGTTGGTGCGGGCTGCGCGACGATTGCGGGAGTCGCCGCATCCAAACTTCTCCAGCGGCTTCCACGCTACAAGAAGGCCATGGAGGTGAGCCATGAATGAGTTCTTCCGTTCGCTGATAACGATTGTCTCGGTCGTGGCAATCCCCCTCATGTTCCTGCTCTTCCTTGGCTGGGGACTGATCAAGAAAGTCAAAGTGTATGAGGTGTTTGTCGAGGGAGCGAAGGACGGCTTCACCGTTGCCATCAAAATCATTCCCTATCTGGTGGCGATGCTTGCCGCCATCGGGATCTTCAGGGCGAGCGGCGCGCTGGATCTCCTGATCACGGTGCTTGCGCCAGCGACGGCCCTCATCGGCATGCCTCCGGAGACTCTGCCGATGGCCCTGATGCGCCCCCTGTCAGGGAGTGGATCGCTCGGCATCATGACCGAACTGATGAAGGTGCACGGCCCGGATTCACTCATCGGCATCATGGCGTCAACCATGTATGGATCGTCCGAGACCACGTTCTACGTGCTTGCGGTGTACTTCGGCGCGGTGAGCATCAAGAACACGCGTCATGCGGTGCCGACCGGGCTCATCGCGGATCTGGCAGGCATGTTGGCGGCAGTCTGGATCGTGAACCTGTTGTTCTAGCTCATCTGCGGACAGGGAAGCCAGGTGCAGGGAGGATTCGCCGTGTGTTTGCGCGTGCTTTCGGGAGGTTCCGGCTCCCGGACCCGCGGCGAATCCTTGCATTTCGGGGCCATCTTGGGTATATTTTGACGTTGCTTGCGGCTGCTTCCCACATGTTCTCTCCGGACCTTCAAGCTCAAACCGGTGAAGTTCTCGCTTCGATCACGTTCTGAGTATCCCTGATGCGCTTGCTGAACAAACTCGTCGTGGCGTCGGTGCCTCTGGTGCCGCGCCGCATCATTCGTTATTTCGCCGGACGCTATATTGCCGGTGAAACGCTCCCCATGGCCGTTGACTGCGTGCGCGCACTCAACCGCGAAGGCGTGCTTGCGACCATGGATGTTCTCGGAGAGGATATCACCACCCGTGAAGAGGCCATTGCGGCGCGGGACCAATCGATCACGGTCCTCCATACGATTGCGCGAGAGAAGCTGGATTCCAATCTCTCCATAAAGCTGACTTCCCTCGGCCTGAAGATCGACAAGGCCTTCTGCGTCGAGAACGTTCGCGAGATCCTGAAGGTAGCTGCCGGGCATAACAACTTCGTCCGGATCGATATGGAAGACTCCTCATGCACGACCGACACGATTGACGTGTTCCGGACGGTGCACCGTGAGTTCTCCAATACCGGCATCGTCGTGCAGGCCTACCTCTTTCGGACCGAGCAGGATGTTCGCGGGCTTGCGGCGGAGGGCGCGAATTTCCGTCTCTGCAAAGGCATCTACAAAGAACCGGCGGCCATCGCGTTCCAGGGACGGGACGAAGTGCAACGCAACTACGTCGCGCTGCTGACGATCATGCTTGACGCGGGCAGCTACGTCGGCATAGCCACACACGATTCGGTGCTTGTGGATGCGGCAGCCGACCTGATCGCACAACGGGGTCTGCGGAAAGACCAGTACGAGTTTCAGATGTTGTTGGGTGTGCGTCCGGAACTGCGCAAAAAGCTCGTTCGTGACGGACACAAGGTCCGGCTGTACGTGCCTTACGGAGAACACTGGTATGGCTATTCCACCCGGCGGTTCAAGGAGAATCCTGAAATCGCCGGTTACGTGTTCAAGGCGCTGTTCACGCGGAACGCCTGAGCCAGACCGGCATGCGCCACCCATAGTTCTTTCATTCTCCATCAACCAAGCAAGGAGTTCTCATGGCGGACACGCAACATAAGTCGTACGTGCCCCCGGACACGACCCTGAAGGAATTCACCCTCAAGGCGCTGATCATCGGGCTCGTCATGTGCGTCGTGCTCGGCGCCGCGAATGCGTATCTGGGACTCAAGGCGGGCATGACGATCGCCGCGACGTATCCGGCGGCGGTGATCGGGATGGCCGTCCTGCGCGTCATGAAGGGTAACATTCTGGAAGAGAATTTTGCGCGAACCGTCGGTTCCATCGGGGAATCCGTCGCGGCCGGCGCAATCTTCACGCTCCCGGCGTTTCTGATCGCAGGCGTCTGGCAGGAATTCTGGTCGCCCCAACACTACTTCGAGGCAACAGCAATCATGCTGGTCGGCGGGATCGTCGGGATTCTGTTTGTGACCATCCTGCGGCGGGTCATGGTGGAGGACAAGGACCTGCCTTTTCCGGAATCGGTTGCTGCGGCGGAGATTCACAAGGCCGGGCAGGGCGGAGGCAGCGGCGCCAAATTTCTCTTTATGGCAATGGGGCTGGGCGCGCTCATCCAGACCTTGAAATCCCTCAAGCTCTTTGCCGCGAGCTGGGAGCACTTCATTCCGTTTGTCGGACGGAAGATGACATTTGCCAACGGGGCCGCCGTGAACTCAGGCGGCGGGGCCCTGGTCAGCACGCCGGGCGTCAGCCCTGCCTATATGGGGGTTGGCTACATTATCGGACCTCAGCTTGCATCGCTAAACTTTACCGGCGGGTTGCTTGCGTGGGGATTGTTTGTGCCGTTGCTGCTGTATTTCCTGGGCCCTGATCTTGCCGTGTCCCTGCAGGCGGCAGGCGCCGACGTCACCAGCGATGAAACCTGGATCAGCATGGCCAACGAGATCTGGCGGTCCATCGTCCGCCCCATCGCCATCGGCGGTATGTTGCTCAGCGCCGGGTACACGCTCTTCAAGATGCGGAAGAGCCTTGGCTCCGGCCTCAAGCGCGCTGTCGGCGATGTCAGGAAAGCCGCGTCCGGGACACATGGCGGCGAACTCCGGACCGAGCGCGACATCCCCTTCAAATGGGTGTTCATCGGTATCATCGTCG
>JADLEA010000555.1 GCA_020846365.1 Bacteroidota bacterium | reverse complement strand
CGAACTGGCTTGTAATATCGAACTTCATGCTCCATGTGGCCACGAGACTCGTGTCACGGGAGTTGCTCATGCCCACGCCGGTCCGCATGCCGGTAATCCCGGCGCTTTCCGTGTTGTAGGGCCAGTACCCGAACGGAGTCTCGTCCATGAAGTATCCCGGCACGATCTCAAACTTCTTCTCTTTGTCGCGGAGTGCACCCGGGTTTGTATTCGTGCCCTGGGAGAACTTCTGAATGGTGGCTTCGTAAAACGTGGTCGGATCGATGGCGTGAGAAAATTTCGCGCCGAACATCTCCACGTCGGATGTCGTCGGCGCCCAGTAATCCGTGCCGAAAATCCTGGCATCCACATATCCCGAAACGGAGTTGGCAGACGTCAGCGCCTCCGCGATGTCCGTGGTCGTGCGGAACATCCCCGGATCACCCAGGTTGTTGTCGGTGGTGCCGTCCATCTGCGCGCGCAAATAGGTGGCCATGAGTTTCATCCCGGATCCGATGTCCGAGGTGACCTTGATCTGGCCGTTATACTCGCGGTATCCCGAACGGGAGAGGGGAATCAGATATTGTGTGGCTTGCTGGCGATAGGAGGCGAAGAACCGCAAGTTGCCCAACTGCTCCGAGACGAACGGCACCGGTCCCCCGAACCCCATGTCCACGTCCCAATCAGGATCTTTTATTTCCGGTTGGCGCCGGTGCTCCCAGAGCCAGACTTTCTGAGCAGCCGAGGGTGAAAGGTCGTTTGTGGGATCCCCGTCACTCAGCAACTTCTGCGAAATGCTGTTCCATCCCTCGAAGTCCGCAAACTGGTCCCGCGTCCAGCTGTCCCATACCGGCTGACCATTCTGCCCGAGGGAATTCTGTGTGCCGTTCCAGCACACCGCATCATCCACAAACGGGCGTATCCAGTAGGAATTAAAATCGTAGATGGAAGGACCGAAGTGCTTGGGACCGGCCGGACGATACCGCCCGATGAAGTTGAAGCTGTATTTGCTTGCTTCACCTTCGCGGGTTACCACATTGACAACCCCGGAACGGAGGTTGCCGTACTCGGCATTGAATCCGCCCGTCTGAACCTGGACATCCTGGATCGAACTGATGCTGATGCCGGTGAACGGCTGGTTCGTGCGTTCGTCACGCATCATCATGCCGTCCACGACGAAGGCAGCCTGGTTGGCGTTGCTGCCGCGGATGACCAGACCACCCTGGATCCCAGCCTGGTACGACACGACGCTCGCGACATTGGTGACCGGGAGTTTTTCAATCTCATCGATCTCGATATTCGCGCGGCTGGCTGCAACGTCCTTCTGAATGACGGGACGCGTCGCAATGATGGTGACCTCTTCCCCCGCGATCGCCTCTTCCTCAACACGGAGGTTCACCTCGGTTGTCTGGTCGATGTCGATCCGGACACCCGCAACTGAGGTCGATTTGTATCCGACGAGGGCAGCGTTGACTTTGTAACGCCCGGGGGGGATATTCAGAATAACAAAATACCCGTCAGGATTCGTTGCTGCGCCAAGCAATGTCCCTTCGATCACAACGTTTACGCTGGGCAACGGCTCGCCGGTCCGTGCGTCACGTACCGTTCCCGCGAGTTTTCCCGTTGTTCCTGCAAAGACGATCGAAGCGACAAATACCAAGGCAGCACTGCAAAGAGTAAGGCACACTCTCATAGATGCTCCTGAGATGGTAGGTCCAATGTAGTGCGAGGAATGTGAAGATAAGGTTATGCTGTCTGCGTTCGAGGCTTGTGCCGGGACGGCTGCAGACAAAGAACATGGCGTGTTACTTTGGTTAATATACGAAACAGGTTCGGGAGAGTCAAGGAAAAGCCTGTAACCTATTCAATTACCTTGACTTAATTTGATCAGCTTCCAATTTCTT
>JADLEA010000013.1 GCA_020846365.1 Bacteroidota bacterium | reverse complement strand
GCCGCGAACTTCTCCGGCTGCGTCCGCGCGACCTGCCGGGCATGTTCATGCCCGAACGGCATCAACTCAAGCACGGACGTGATCAGGCCAAAGATCACGGCAACGCGCATCGCCTTTTTCGCGAACTCCACTTCGCGTTTGTTCAGGAGATAGTATGCAGCGATCCCCGCCATCAAGAATGCTCCGCTGATCAGCGCGGCATCCACGGTGTGGAAGAAGCGGATCCACATGGAAGGGTTGAAGACCGCCTCTGCAAAGCTCGTCATCTCAGCGCGACCGTTGCGCAAGACGTACCCGGCGGGCGTCTGCTGCCAGGAGTTGGCCACCAGAATCCAGAACGCTGAAATGGTGGATCCGAGAGCGACCATGAGGGCCGAGAACCAGTGTACGCCCCTGGACACGCGATGGCGGCCGAAGAGATACAGGCCGAGAAATCCCGATTCCAGGAAGAAGGCGAATACCCCTTCGGCGGCAAGCGGCGCGCCAAAGATGTCACCGACAAACTTGGAATACTGGGCCCAGTTGGTTCCGAACTGAAACTCCATCACGATTCCCGTCGCAACACCTACCGCAAACGTCAATCCCAGCACCTTGCCGAAAAACATGCCGATGCGAGTGTACACCTCGTCTTTCTTCCTCCAACCCAGTGTCTCCACCACCACCAGCAACCACGCGAGCCCGATGGTGAGTGGCGGAAACAAAAAGTGAAACCCGATGGTCATTGCAAACTGCAATCGGGCAAGCAACAGTGCATCCATGCCCTGACTCCTTCTGAATGAATGAAAAAGGTCTCGAGGTCAAACCGCCGCGCGCTGCACACCCGGGCGATTGGCCGGTGAGGCATCCTTTGCGAGATCTTCGAGGGACCGGCTGGAAAGCACTTCACGCAGCTTCTCTTGTGCTTCGCACCAGACCGGATGGACGGGACACCAGGGGGTGCGGTGACATGCGCCGGGCGACGTAAGACAGGCATTGAGCGCCAGAGGACCTTCCGCCGCCTGAACCACATCCAGTAGTGTGATCTCCCGTGAGAGGCGGGCAAGCGCAACGCCCCCGCCGTTTCCCCGAACAGTTTTCAACAATCCACCCCGCGCCAGCTTGCCCACGATCTTCCGGAGAAACGTCTCCGGCACTTCCCACGCACGGGAAATCTCCGCAATGGGAACAACCGTCCGGGGCGGGAGCGATGCTATATGCAGCATCGCCCGCATTGCGTATTCGCCGGTCATGGTCAGCTGAAGCATAGGGGTCAGAATTTGAGAATTCAAAGAATGTGCCAAAGAGGATAAATTTTGTCATCTTCAAAACACATCGATTTCGTTCGTCATTCAACACTCCTGTCCCGAGTCAGGACTATCTGTAAAGAAGGTTTGCCAGCTCTGAGAAAAAACCGGGTTGTCGGTTCCCGAAAGTGGGAATAGCTGCACCCCACATCAGAGTTCGAGGGCCGGATGTTTCAGCTCAGTTGACAATCCCAGCCAATATTCATTACTATTCATCACCTCATGGACAAATTCGTGATTCGCGGGGGGAACCCCCTGAACGGCACCGTCAGCATAAGCGGTGCAAAAAATGCCACGCTTGCCCTGATGCCTGCAGCGCTCCTTGCCGGGGGCACGTTCCACCTTCAGAATACGCCCGCGCTCAGGGATGTGAACACCATGGCAGCGCTCTTAAGGACGATGGGCGTTGCGGCGGAGCTGAAAGGCCACACGCTCACTCTGGACACGGGGGGCATCAGGCATTTCGAAGCGCCCTATGAGCACGTGAAGAAGATGCGGGCCTCCATCTACGTGCTCGGACCGCTGGTGGCGCGCTATGGACAAGCCAAAGTTTCTCTCCCCGGCGGCTGCGCATGGGGGCCGCGTCCGGTAAACCTCCATATCGAAGCCCTTCGTAAACTCGGCGCCGAGATCGATCTCCGGGAAGGATACATCTTTGCGCGCGCAAACAGGCTCGCCGGTACGCGCATTCATTTCGACGTTTCGAGCGTCGGCGCAACCGGGAACACCATGATGGCCGCTGCACTGGCCCGCGGTACCACGCTCATCGAAAACGCTGCAATAGAACCGGAGATCACGCAACTCGCGGAGTTCCTCGTTTCCATGGGGGCAAGGATCTCAGGCATCGGCACCAACCGGATTGAGGTCCAGGGTGTGGACGAACTCCATGCCGCCGATGTGCAAACAATTCCGGACCGTATCGAAGCCGGAACGTTTCTTGTTGCTGCGGCGCTCTGCGGCGGAACCGTAACGCTCAAGAATGTGCTTCCCGACCACCTCGCCGCCGTCACAGCCAAGCTGCAGGACGCAGGGGCCAGTCTGGCAATTCATCCCGACAGCGTCACCATCAGCAGAACCTCACGCATATCCCCCGTCGACGTTACGGCCAACATCTACCCGGGTTTTCCGACCGACATGCAAGCTCAATGGACTGCGCTTATGTCGGTGGCAGAAGGCACCGCCGTGGTAACGGACTCGATCTACTTCGACCGCTTTAAGCATATCCCGGAACTGATCCGGCTTGGCGCGGATATCGAGGTGAAAGACAATGCCGCCGTCGTGCGAGGGGTCAGGCGCCTGACGGGCGCAAAGGTGATGTCGACGGACCTCCGCGCCTCCGCATCGCTCATTCTGGCTGGGCTTGTGGCCGAGGGTGCCACGGAGGTGCTGCGCGTGTACCACCTCGACCGCGGGTATGAAGCGATCGAGAAAAAACTGCGCACGCTCGGCGCAGACATCGAGCGCGTTGCAGGAGAGGAGTTCTAGCATGCTGATTGCTGCGGGAGTGTACCTCATCCTGGCACTGGTGTGTACGCAGATCCCACTGCTCGATCACCCAGGCTTTGAGTTCTCTTTTGTCTTTGCCATCGCGGGTTCGCTTGTGTCGGGAATGCTGACCATGTCGCGTGTCGTGCCCCGGTACCGCACGACCGGCGAACAAGGCGAATTCCACGCCGTGCGCGTTTTCGCCTCCAACCTGGGCCTGAACCTTGCCCTCCTTCTCCTCCCGTTCGGCGTGATCCTGCTGAACGGGTTCTTTGTTCCCCTGTGTGACATTGCCGAGGGGACGCTCTTCTTCATCCTGCTTCCGGTCGTCAGCGTGGTCTTCTCCGTGGCGCTCGGACTCTTCTGCGCGGTGCACTACCGCCGGTGCAAAAAGGTGTTCCTGTTCTTTGCCATCCTCACCTTTGCCTATGCGGCGTTCATCAGCTACTACGCTCCTGCCATCGATTCCTACAATTTGTTCTATGGCTATTTTCCGGGATTTTCGTATGACGAGCTGCTGCTTCTGGATCTGCCGCTGATCCTGTTCCGCGTGTTGACGCTCGCCCTGGCCGCTCTGCTTGTCTGGTTGACGCAACTGATCGTGCGGAACTCTGCACCGGAGCATGGCGCAATCAGGAAGGGTTGGAAACTTCTGCTTGTGATCTGGCGGGAGTACAGTCTGCCGACGGTAATCGTCGTCGCTCTTGCGGCGCTCTTGTACGTGTTCCGGTGCGAGATCGGGTGGGAGTCCACCGCCGGTTTCATCCAGGGCCGGCTGGGCAGCATGCGGGAAACGGCCAATTTCGTGATCTGGTACGATTCCACCGCCTATCGGGGTGCTGAGGCCGAACGGATGGTTGCGGAACACGAGTTCCAACTTGCGAGGATCCTTTCGGCATTCGAGCTCCCGCGCACCGGGAAGATCACCTCGTACGTCTATCCGGATGCCGAGTCCAAACGCCGGTACGTGGGCGCAGGAATCACGGAGTTTGCCAAACCCTGGAATCGCGAAATTCATATCACCGCGCAGGGAGCTGAGTCGGTCCTCCAGCACGAGCTCGTGCATGTCGTGGCAGCGCCCTTCGGCGTGCCGGTGCTCAACGCCAGTTTGAGTCCCGGCCTGGTGGAGGGTCTGGCGGTGGCTGTGGAGGAAACCTGGGGGTACCGGACGCTCGCACAGTACGCGGCCGCGTTGCACCGTGCGGAGCTGGCGCCCCCCATCGACCGGATGATGAGTGTGAGCGGGTTTGGCGCGCAATCATCAGCGATCAGTTATGTCCTGGCCGGCGCGTTCTGCCGGCACCTCATCGACCGGCATGGCATGCGCGCGTTGCTGTCTGTGTACAGGAACGGCGACTACGAGCAGGCATACGGGAAACCGCTCGAGGATCTTATCACGGAATGGCGGGGGACTCTGGACTCAATTGCGGTGGACGATCAAACTCTTGCCGCGGTGGATGTCTTCTTCCGCCGCCCCACGATCTTCGGGAAGGTGTGTGCGCGCCTGCATGCACGGCGAACGCGCGAGGCCCAGCAGCTCTTTGAGCAACGGCGCTACACGGAGGCCCTGGCTCTTTTCAGGGAGCTTGCCTCCACGGGGGGCGGCTATGCCGCGTATGCGGGACTGATGTCCTCCCTGCACCGCCAGCAGGCATATGTGGAAGCGACGAACCTCTACGATTCCCTCGTGGCGCATGATCCTCATCCCCTCCGCTATCTCCCGCTGGCTCTCACTGCCGGCGATGCGGCGTGGGCGATGGGCAATCCCATCCGCGCACGGTCCCTGTATGGCAGCGTGCGGGCGGCCAATGTTGCGCCGTGGCTCACCGAAGCCGCCGGGCTCCGCCTCTGGGCGCTGGAAGACACCGCCACGTCCGGGGAGTTCCTGGCCTATTTCCTTGCAGACGTTCCGGACTCCGCGCGCGCCACCATGCTCACGCGCAGTACCGGAGGCAGCGCAGACACCCTTTCGTGGTTCCTTCGTGCACGCCACTACGCGCGACTGAAATGGTACGACCTTGCAGCACAGCTGCTCGAGCGAATCGGTGTGCTCTCTTACAACCCGTTCCTGGAAACACGGCGGAGGGTGTTCCTGGGGGACATGCTGCTCCGCAGGGGGATGTACCAGGAAGCCCGCGCGCAGTACTGGTCGTCCCTGAACTATGACGCCAGTCCGTTTGCCGCCAGCGAAATCGACGAGCGCATCGCCCGATGCGAGTTTCTGGAGCGATGGCGGTGACGGGTTCCGGCGTCCCCCGGCGCATCCTCGTAACGCGGATGAAGTACATCGGCGACGTCGTGCTCACCACGCCTGTCATCCACGCCTTGCGCACTGCATTTCCGGATGCCATGCTCTCCTACATGGGTGACGCCGCTGCCGTCTCGCTCCTCAGGGAGAACCCGTACCTCAATGAGATCATACCGTTTGATTTCTCCCGCCCGACGCTTCTGGAGCAGCCCCGCATCGCATGGTTGTTACGAAGACGGAAGTTTGACTGGGTTATTGACCTCTTCGGAAATCCCCGGAGTGCGCTCCTGACGTTTCTCACTGGCGCTCCGGTTCGTGTAGGCCTGGAGCGAAAGGGACGCGGACGGTTGTATACGGTGCAGGTGAGAGACGACGGCAGGGCCAAGACCGCCGTGGAGTTTCATCTTCAGTTTCTTCGCGTTGTCGGCGTTCAACCAACGACCCATCGTCCCGAGCTCTTTCTCTCCGACCGCGAACGTGCGGACGCTGCGACACGGTTCGCGTCTGATCGTCCGGTCGTGGCAATCCACCCCGGCGCCACGTGGCCGGCAAAGATGTGGCTCGCCGAACGGTTCGCGCGCGTGGCGGATGAATTGCAGAACCGCCATGGAGTGAAGGTGGTGCTCACGGGCGGACCGCACGACGCGGGGATCCTCGAAAACGTCAGAAGCCGTACCAGTCCGGCGGTTGAGACGGTTCTCAATCCCCCTCTCCGGGAACTTGCGGCGCTCTACGTGGTGTCCACGGCGGTCCTTTCCAATGACGCCGGTCCGATGCACATAGCGGCAGCCGTCGGACCCCCGACAATAGCCCTTTTTGGCCCGGGGGAAGAGAATATCTGGTTTCCTTATGAGGCGTCAGGGGGACACCGTGCGTTACGCAAAGATGTACCCTG
>JADLEA010000012.1 GCA_020846365.1 Bacteroidota bacterium | reverse complement strand
CTCGGGTGAAGCCGGCATTGCCGTAAAAATCAGCGACTCTCTTCTCCACCGCAAAGCCAAACTGCTTGCGCCCGCAGTGAAGATTTCAGGATCCTTGGCCATCCATGCATCTGCGCACCGCTTTTTTCGACCTCGATGGCACGCTGGTGGACCATTTTGCCGCCATTCATCGTAGCTACGTCCACACCTTACCGCAACTGGGATTGCCGGCCCCCACGCTGGCACAGGTACGCGACGCCGTAGGCGGCGGCCTGGAACGGGCCATGCTTCGTTTTGTCTCGCCAGAGCAGTTGACCGCCGCGCTCGCCATCTACCGTCCCTATTTCGAGCGCACCATGCTCGACGACGTCGTCCTCCTGCCCGGCGCGCGCGAAGCACTGGAATTGCTCGCGGCACGGGGCATTGCCTGCGCCGTTCTCACGAACAAGGTCGGCCCCGCCTCCCGGCGCATCTGCCAACACCTCGGCATCACCCCGTGGCTCAAGGGAATCTTCGGCGCTCAGGACACCCCTTGGCTCAAGCCGGACATCCGGCTCGTGAAGCACGTGCTGGCTGAGATGAAACTCCCCGCGGACGGATTGCTCATGATCGGTGACTCTCCCTTCGACGTCCAAACGGGCATTCTCTCGAACTTTCCCTGCTGGGCCGTCACTACCGGCACTCACAATTCTGATCAGCTAAACGCTGCGGGTGCAGCGCGTGTTTTTCCTGATATGTCGAGCCTGTTGACGGCTCTACTGGCCGAAATCGCACCTTCCTGATGAGATCCGGCGCCATCTCCTGTATCTCGGACCGCCTTTCCAGGAGACGGCGCACGAATCCACCGCAGGGCCTTTCCTCAGCCCGCTGGGCGTTTGCCATTTTGTGAGCAATCGCTTCTAACACGCTCACGATCTCGCATCGCTTTGGCCTCGTCGTCACACTCCCAATCTCCGACTGCAAGCCTCACCGGCGTGCTCGAGCGGATCCTGTTTCTGAACGAGGAGAACCATTACACGATCGCTGAATTTCGCCGCGAAATTGCACCGGGGACACGCACATCGGGATCGGACAAGGTCACGATTGTGGGAGCACTGCCCGGAGTGCAGTGCGGCGAGACACTATTCCTCACCGGCGAATGGACGCGTCACAGTCAGCATGGCGAACAGTTCAAGATCGCATCCTTCCGATCAGAACTGCCCTCGAGCGTGTACGGAATCCGCAAGTTCCTTGGCAGCGGACTCGTCCCCGGGATCGGCAAGACCTACGCAGAAAAGATCGTCGACGCCTTTGGTACCGACACGCTCCGCGTCCTTAGCGAGGAGTTTGCGAAGCTGCGTTCCGTCCCGGGCATCGGCCCCAAGCGCGCCCGGGCAATCCGCGCCGCCTGGGACGAACAAAGGACATTCCGCGAACTCTACATTTTCCTCCAGACCTATGGTGTCACCCCCAGCCAATGCCTCAAGCTGGTGAAACAATTTGGCAGCGCGGCGAAAGACATCCTGAAATCCGAGCCCTACCGCGTCGCACGCGAGATCGATGGCATTGGTTTCAGGACCGCTGATCGTATCGCGATCAACCTGGGTTTCGCAAACGACGCGCCACCCCGACTAGACGCGGGTCTGATCTACGGGCTTGAGTCCCTTCAGGACGAGGGGCACACCGCAATGCGCGAGGTCGACCTGCGGGATCATTGCGCGGCGCTTCTGGAGACCTCCGCCAACCGCCTGGAGGAACGCATCGAAAGCCTGGTGAATTCTTCCGCACTGGTCCGTCACTGGCCGCCTTCAGAGGACCCCAAGGCGGTTCCGCTTCCAGGGACCGGCATCCTCCAGTTGCCGCACAACAATCGTTGGGAACAGAAGATCGCCGACGTCGTGGCGCGCCTTCGCTGCAATGCAAGCGGCCTGCCACCCATAAGGATTCCCGCTGCGCTCACCTGGGCCGAGGACAAGGCGGGATTCACGTTTGCGGAACAGCAGCGCACCGCAGTGCAAACGGCACTTGCTCAGAAATTCTCGATACTCACCGGAGGCCCGGGCACAGGCAAGACGACCCTCGTTCGCGCGCTCGTTGAAATCCTGAAGGCCAAGCGCGTCCGCGTCACGCTCGCCGCCCCTACCGGCCGCGCCGCGCAACGGCTCGCCGAAACCACCGGTGGCTTCGCCTCCACCATCCATCGGCTTCTGCGTTTCGATCCCGCCAACGGCAGCTTCACCGTCAACGAATCGCATCCTCTGCCCACAGACTTCCTTGTCGTCGACGAAGCCTCGATGCTCGACACGCGCCTCGCCTCGGCCTTGCTGCAGGCCGTGCCCGCCCGCGCCCACCTGCTTCTTGTGGGTGACACCGACCAGTTGCCCAGCGTCGGCCCTGGCAATGTGCTCAAGGACCTGATTTCCTCGGGGCTCGCCCCTGTCACCCGCCTTCAGGTGATCTATCGCCAGGAGGGACAGAGCGGCATCGTCACGACCGCACACGCCATCAACGCCGGCGATCCTACGCTGCCTCCCGCGGTCAGGCAGGTCGGCGACATCCCTCCTTGGAGCGATCTGAGTTTCGTCTTGTCCGACTCTCCCGAGGATACCCTTCAGAAGGTCATCCAGCTCTGCCACAGGTTCATCCCATCGCTCGATCAGAGGATCAATCCGATTCAGGATATCCAGGTGCTCGCGCCCATGCACAAGGGCCTTGCCGGCGTGGGAAACCTGAACTCGCAGCTTCAATCCGTGCTCAACCCCGGCGCACGCGCGATAAAATGGGGCGGCCTCGAATTCAGGCCGGGCGACAAGGTAATCCAACTGCGCAACAACTACGACAAGGTTCTTTTCAACGGCGACATCGGCACCGTCAAGAAGGTCGATCCGGAAACCGGAACCTTCTCCGCCATTTTTGACGGTACCACTCACGAGTTTACCAAGGGAGATTTGAGCGATCTCGCGCTCGCCTACGCCATCAGCATCCACAAATCACAAGGAAGCGAATTTCCCATTGTCGTAGTACCGCTCCTGAAGGGCCACTTCATGATGCTTCAGCGTAACCTGCTCTATACCGCCATCACCCGCGGCAGAAAGAAAGTTTTCCTCGTCGGTGAGCCGGCGGCCTACGGCATGGCCG
>JADLEA010000011.1 GCA_020846365.1 Bacteroidota bacterium | reverse complement strand
TGCGCTTCGCGTGGCTGGAAATGCCGCAGCAGTTGCTGGATGAACAGGCCCAGAAAGTCCTCGACAGTCTTCACGGCGCGCTCATGGACTGGGCCGAAAGGAGCGGAGAAGCGAACGACTACACAGATAATCTTCCGCTCCAATGCCTCCACCCCGTCGGGCACTGGTATGAAGTCCCGAATCTGCTGCGCAACGGCGTATTGCAGCAGGTGCTGACCGCACATCCCCGCTTGAAATATCTGCTTATTCACAATATCGACACCATGGGTGTTAACCTTGATCCGGCGATACTTGGCAGACATATACAGAGCGGGGCAGGTATGTCCGTCGAGTTGATTGATCGATGGCTGGATGATCGCGGGGGAGGCCTGGCAAGGATTGACGGCCGGCTTCGCCTGATTGAAGGACTTGCCCTCCCGCGCGAAGAGCTGGAGTTCACGCTTTCCTATTACAATTCTGCCACGTACTGGATCGACCTCGATCAGATACTCAAGGTGTTTGGTCTCACGCGGGACGACCTGGGGAACCAGCAGAAGTTGACGGGCGCCATCCGGTCCGTCGCCGCGCGCATGCCCACGTACATCACGCTGAAGAACGTGAAGAAACGTTGGGGAAAGGGTCAGGAGGACATCTATCCCACGCTGCAATTTGAAAAGCTCTGGGGAGACATGACCACGCTTTCCGAACTCGCGTGCTCATACATTGTCGTCCCGCGAAAGCGCGGCCAGCAATTGAAGGAGCCGGCACAGCTGGATGGATGGCTGCGTGACGGGTCAGCAGAGTATGTGAACGCACTTTGCAGGTGGTAATGGCAGACCGATCTTCTGATCTTCCCATTGAAACCGTCCTTCCCGAGCTCGCCTCCACGCTCAAAACATCGCCGGGTGCAGCACTTATCGCACCCCCCGGTGCCGGCAAGACAACCCGCATTCCCCTCTTCCTCCTTGAGGCAGGCCTGCTGAATGAAGGTCGCCTGTTGATGCTCGAACCCCGCCGGCTTGCGGCGAGACGGGCTGCAGCATACATGGCCTCCCTTCTGGGAGAACAGGTCGGCCAGACGGTCGGGTACAGAATCCGCGGCGAATCACGCATCTCTCCGCGAACCCGCATTGAAGTCGTGACCGAAGGAATCCTTACGCGCATGCTGCAGGATGCGCCTGAGCTTCCCGGGGTGAGCATCGTCGTGTTCGATGAATTCCATGAACGGAGCATCCATGCCGACCTCGGACTTGCGCTCGCCCTCGATGCGCGGCAGCACCTGAGGCCGGACCTCCGCATGCTGGTCATGTCGGCCACGCTGGACGGACTTGCGCTTGTCAAAATCCTGGGAGACGCGCCGGTACTCCGGAGCGAAGGCAGAGCATTCCCGATCGAGACAGTGTATCGCTCTTCCGACGTCGAAGGGGCAATCGAACCTGCAATCGTTGCGACCACAAACCGGGCCCTCTCGGAAACTGATGGCGATCTTCTGGTCTTCCTTCCGGGCCGGCGCGAGCTGCACAGGACCCGCGACCTGCTGTTGAACGGCACTTTGCCGGATAACGTGCACGTACATCTCCTTCATGGCGAGATGACGTGGAATGATCAACTGGCTGCGCTCGCGCCTCCGGAGCCCAACAGGCGGAAAGTGATCCTGGCAACCAGCATCGCAGAGACGAGCCTGACCATCGACGGAGTGAGGGTGGTGATCGATAGCGGACTTGCACGCGTACCCCGTTTCGATCCCGGAAGAGGGATGACAGGACTCGCAACGGTACCGGTTTCACAGGCCACTGCGGATCAACGGCGGGGACGCGCGGGGCGGCAGAGCGCGGGTGTCTGCTATCGACTCTGGACTGAAGAACGGCACACGTCGCTCGATCCGTTCCCTACGCCGGAGATCCTGGAAGCAGACCTGGCGCCGCTGGCCCTCGAGTTGGCACGATGGGGCACACCGGACGGCTCGAATCTGAGGTTCATGGATTCTCCCCCAGTCCCCCACCTGGAGCAGGCGCATCAACTCCTTCGGCAGCTGGGCGCCCTGGATGCATCCAACAGGCTGACGTCACATGGAAAGGCGATCAGCCGTCTGCCGGTACACCCCCGGCTCGCGCATATGATTATTTCAGCGCAATCGCTGTCACGTACGGATGAGGCCTGTGAGATCGCAGCCCTCCTTGAAGGGCCACCGCTGGTACGCGGAGTTCAGAAGGGAGACATCGACCTCGACGGACTTCTTCATACTCTGCATGGATCGGGGGAATCCGACCGGGCATCCCGGATGCTCATCATGGCGGAGTCCGGGCGGCTTCGCCGGTTGACGAACGCCGGCATCGACGGGACTTCGATTGCCACCCCTGATGCAGACAGCTCCGCCGGTGAATCCCAACGCCCATCGCGGCACACAACACCGCCAGCGCGGGGCCACGCCGGGAAGACAACGACTGACGCTGCTCCCCCGGCCGGAGCGACCCCGGGACTCCTCCTGGCCTTTGCCTTTCCCGACCGCATCGCTCAGCGCCGGGGCGAATCGGGCCGGCGGTATCTGTTTGCCAATGGCACCGGAGGTACACTGCCCGAATGGAGCCAGCTGTCGCGACACAAGTACCTTGCCGTAGGCGATGTGGACGGGGAAGGAACAGAGGCGCGGATCTTTCTTGCATCCCCGTTGGACCTGACCGTGATCCGGGCGCACTTTTCGGCGCTGATCCTGACAGAGAGAGAGCTGACCTGGGACGATGCTTCGGGATCGGTAGTAAAGAGGGAGGTCGACAGACTGGGCGCTATCATACTCACACAGCGAACCGCAGGGCCGTCGGGGGACGAAGCCACGCCCACGCTGCTCGAAGGGCTCGCTCGCGGCGGATTCGGGAAGCTGGTTTGGAGCCGGGAGGCCGCGGGTCTGCGTGTTCGGAGTGAGTGGCTCAGGCGAAACGGTCTGGTGGGCGGCGAGTGGCCTGACCTGAGCGACGAAGATCTGCTTCGCACCTTGCCGGATTGGCTCGGCCCGTACCTTGGCGGGAAGGCACGTCTGAATCAGATCCATGAGATCGATCTCGACCGGGCACTTCGCTCGCTTCTGAATGAGGCGCGACGAAGACAGCTCGATCGCCTTGCTCCCACACATCTCCAATCCCCTGCGGGCTCGAGCATAGCCCTGAAGTACGAGGAGGGACCTCAACCGGTCATGGCCGTGCGGCTACAAGAGATGTTCGGGCAGAAGGAGAGCCCTACTGTTGCCGGCGGCAAGGTGCGTGTAATCTTGCACCTGCTCTCCCCAGCCGGGCGGCCGCTGGCAGTGACGTCAGACCTTTCGAGTTTCTGGGCGAACGCATACGATGAAGTCAGGAAGCAGATGCGGGGAAGGTATCCCAAGCACCCGTGGCCGGAGGATCCGAAACGTGCGGCGCCGCACGCCCTTCGAAGAAGGAAGAAGACTTAGCGCCCATTCTCACAAATCCGCAGTGCAATCGTTTGCTTGCATATATCTGAGGATTGCTCTATAATAATCTGACGACGCTTTCCATTTTACATCCCAGGTGCCTCGCGCACATGCCCGCTTCCTGTCCGTGACCGCCTGACCCGGATCCGGCGTCCACCTTATTCCTCCAAAGGAACCCCATGGCTCTCCATCCCATCGATCTCGCCATTGTCATCGGTTACCTGGTTGTCAATGCTCTCATCGGGTTCTATGTCCAGAAAAAAGCTTCCGCCGGCGCCGACGCGTACTTCCTCGCCGACCGGAACGTCCCATGGTGGATGCTAGGACTCTCCGGCTGCTCCAGCTACATCGATATCGGCGGCACGATGGCCCTCGTCGGCGCCATGTTCTACCTCGGGCTCAAGAGCATCTGGATGACCCACATCTTCTGGGGCTGGCTCATCATCTGCATCTACATGGCTTTCCAGGCAAAGTACATCCGCCGCTCGGGCGTCATGACCTTCGCCGAGTGGAACGTGACCAGGTTTGGAGATACGCGCGACACCGAACACGCCCGTCTTGCGGCCGCAACATTCCTGCTCGTCCTCATGGTCTTCAATCTCATGTTCATGGCCGTGGGCACCGGAAAATTCGCCGAGGAATTCCTCCCCTTCACACGATGGCAATCCGCTCTCATCGTTTTCGGCGTCGTGGGTATCTATGTGACGCTCGGCGGCTTCAAAGGCGTGATCGTCACCGACGTGTTTCAGACCATGCTCATCGCCGTCGGCGCCGTAGTCCTCGGCGCAATGGCATTGCAGACGGACGCCAGCACATCCATTCTCGC
>JADLEA010000010.1 GCA_020846365.1 Bacteroidota bacterium | reverse complement strand
GCTGTTGTTGAAATTCCGGCATGTGCGTCCGGTCGGTCTGTACATCGCCGCCGCAGAGGTTCTTGGACGGACGTCGCTGTTCGTGTTCATTGTGCAATACTTCGTCTACTTCAGCGTGTTCGTCTGGCTCGATTTCGGTTCGGCGACATTATGGCCACTGTATTTCGCGTGTTCGGCTGTTCTACTCTGGGGGACTGCCCTGCTCTGGGATAAGGGGAACCTGAACAAGTACCTCATCGTGCCGAAATTGTAGTGCAATAGCTGCTTCACCTACTTCATCTGTCCGATGGGAACGGTCACGACATCACTCATCATACCCTGCTTCAACGAAGCAGAGGGCATTCCGCAATTGTGCTCGCGTTTGCGCGAGCTCTGCGCCGGACTGTCCCTCAACGGCGGCACGGAGGTGATCTTCGTGGACGACGGTTCGGTGGACGGCACCGCTGACGTGATCCGGCGTGAGGGGGGTGGGCTTCCGTACAGAATCGTTACACACGAGCGTAACCTGGGGTTGGGTCACGCCCTCAGGACCGGCTTCGCGGAAAGCCGCGGGCGGGAGGTGGTGACGCTGGACAGCGACTGCACGTACGAGCCGATGCAGGCGATTCCTTTGCTCGAGCTTCTGAGGCAGGGGAATGACGTCGTGACGGGCAGCCCGTACCACCCTGACGGGGAAGTGGTGAATGTGCCCGGCTGGCGGCTGTTGCTGAGCAAGACGCTCTCGCACCTGTACTGGATCATTGTGCCGGTGCACCTGTACACCTATACGAGTTGTTTCCGGGCATACCGGCGCGAGGCCCTCGCAGTCCTCGACTCCCGGGATCCGGGTTTTCTGGCTGTCACGGAACTGCTGGTCTCCGCAATCCTGAAGGGCCTCCGTGTGGCAGAGTTGCCGGCGCGCCTGACTTCGCGGCGGTTCGGCCAGAGCAAGATCCGCACAGCAGCCGTAGCCATGTCCCACCTGCGCTACCTCGCGCGCGTGCTGTTGGCGCGGGCCGGTGGCCGGCGGAGTTCCATGATTTCACAAGAAATCAACACCATTCATTCTCATCATTCTCACTAAACAATACAAGGGGAACTCCCATGAGTCCTGTTGCCCAACCGATCACACTCCCAAGTGATGGCGACCATAGTGGTCGCGACCTGGGAGAGCAAGAGCTGGAACTCGTCCGTCAGGTGCTGGCAACCGGGACGCTGTTCAGCCCGAAAGGGACATACGTTGCCAGACTGGAGAAGGACTTCGCGGCACGGTATGGTGTGGCGCACGCAACCGCGTGCAGCAGCGGTTCAGCCGCCGTGCACTGCGCTGTTGCGGCGATCAATCCCAATCCGGGCGATGAAATCATCACGACACCGATCACCGACATGGGCGCCCTGACGGCAATTCTCTATCAGGGAGCGATACCCGTGTTCTGCGATGTCGATCCGGACAGCTACAACGTTACCGCCGAGACCATTGCCTGCCGCATCACGAAACGCACGCGCGCAGTTGTGGTCACGCACCTCTTCGGCATTCCTTGCGAGATGGACCCGATCATGGACCTCTGCAACGAGCGGGGAATACCGGTGATTGAAGATTGCGCGCAGGCCTTCGACGCCACCTACAAAGGGAAGCCTGTCGGGACGTTCGGCAAAATCGGCTGCTTCAGCTTCCAGCAGGGCAAACACATGACGACGGGGGAGGGGGGGATGGTCATAGCGGACGATCCGGCCCGTGAGCGCAGGATGTTCCTCTTTGTGAACAAGGCCTGGGGATACGGCGACAAGAATGCCGACCACTATTTCCTGGCTCCCAATTACCGCATCAACGAGATCACCGGCGCGGTTGCACTCGCCCAGCTCGCAAAACTGAGCGGTGTGGTGGCCCGGAGGCGTGCATCGGCAGCCCGGTTCACCGCAAAGATCGTGGACATCCCCGGCATTATGCCCCAGAAACGTCCACACCATTGCGATCCGGTATATTGGAAGTACTGCGTCAACGTCGATGAGTCCAAGACCGGCGTAGGGTTGACGGAAATCGCTGCCGGCATGCGCGCGGCGGGCATATTTGCAGCCCCGCGGTACATTGGAAAACCCGCATTCGAGTGCCAGATATTCCGTGACAAGGTCACGTTCGGCACCAGCAGCTGGCCCTACACCGACGCCAGCCGTGCAGGACTCCCGCCGGTAGACTACGACCGGAACAATTTCCCGGGCTCGATCAAGGCGCTGTCGCAGGTCCTGGTGATTCCCTGGAATGAATTCTACACTGACGAGCACGTCGAATACATCGCCGACCAGCTGCACGCGGCGGTTCTGCAAGGAGTACCCGCAAAATGAGCGCGCACGTTCCCAACACACCGTTGAAGGTTGGACTTGTCGGGTGCGGTCGCATCAGTCAGGTTCACCTTCAGACCATTGCAAAGGAGCCCCGGGTCAAACTCGTGGGCGTGGCGGACACCGACCTTCGCGCTGCGAAGGCCGCGGGTGAATCGTTCGGCGTCCCGGCGTTCGAAGGGATGGATGCGCTGCTGCAGGCGGCAACGCCGGACGCGGTCATCCTCTGCACCCCCCCGAGCACGCACAGGGCCCTGACAGAAACCGCCCTGGCTGCGGGGGTGCATGTCCTCTGCGAGAAACCGCTGACGCTGTGCGTCGATGATGCCGTGGCAATGGTCCAGGCGGCAACCAAGGCCCGCCGGCACCTGATGATGGCATCAAAATTCCGGTATGTGCAGGACATCATCCACGCGAAAGGCATGATCGCGAGCGGCATACTCGGCGAAATCATCCTGTACGAAAACGAGTTCTGCTCGCATGTCGACATGAAGAACCGCTGGAATGCAACCCGCGAGATCGGCGGCGGGGGCGTGCTCATCGACAACGGCAGCCACAGCGTGGACATCTTCCGGTATCTGTTCGGCCCCGTACAGAGCCTTCAGGCAACTACCGGGAAGCAGTGGCAGAATATCCAGGTGGAGGACACATGCCACCTCCATCTCCGCAGTGCAGACAACACATACGGGTCCGTCGATCTCTCCTGGTCGATCCACAAGGAAGATCCGTACTTCATCCATATCTTTGGCACTGCGGGCATGCTCCAGGTGGGATGGAAGGGAAGCCGGTATAGACAGAGTGAAAAAATGGATTGGGTGCTCTTCGGCACGGGGTACGACAAATTCCGCGCCGTGGGGTCCCAGCTTTCAAACTTCGCAGATGCCATCACCGGCGAAGGGACACCACTCATCGCGGCCGAAGATGCCATTGAGTCGGTCCGCGTCATCCAGACAGCATATCTCGCCGCTGAAAAGAACGGCTGGTATAAGGTGAACGCATGAACTCCTCCAGATTCCCGGAAAGCCGTATCCATCAGACCGCCCTGATCGAAGAGGGTGTGCAGATCGGCGACGGCTCTTCGGTCTGGGACAACGTGCACATCCGGCACGGCGCCCAGATCGGCAAAAGCTGCATCATCGGCGAGAAGACCTACATCGCCTATGATGTGCGCATCGGCGACTTCTGCAAGCTGAACGCTGCCGTGTATGTTTGTGCAGGCGTCACGATCAAGGACTATGTGATGCTGGCAGCACACACGGTCTTCACCAATGACCGCTTTCCGCGGGCGTTCGATCGCACGCTCGACGGCCTTGCGAGCAGCGATCCGAATGAAGAGACCCTCTCCACAACCGTCGGCGTGGGCGTGACAACGGGCGCGAATGTGACTATCGGACCCGGCATCGTCATCGGCGACTTCGCGATGGTCGGTATGGGAAGCGTGGTCACGAGATCGGTCCCGCCGCACGGGCTCGTCATTGGCAATCCCGCACGCGTCGCAGGGTATGTCTGTGCCTGTGGCCCGGTTCTCGTAAAGGTGTCACGGTGGGAAAAAGACGTCATCGGGACACGGTATGAGTGTGAGAAGTGCGGGCGAGTGTATGGCAAGACGGAGGCGGGGGTGGTCGAAGTGGAAGGCGTGAAACACACCATGCACCACCATTGAGGAAGCGACGGCCGGAAAGGAACATCTGAACGTGAGCGGTGGTCTACCCATCCGCATCATCGGCGGCGGCATGACGGGACTCACGCTGGGCTATCGTTTGGCGCAGCAGGGGATTCCCGTTGCCGTACACGAGCGGGATCCGTACCTGGGCGGGCTGGCGAGCGAATCGTCTCTGGGCGGCGTCGTGCTGGAACGCTTTTATCACTGCGTCCTCCCGACGGACACGGCGTTGCTCGCGCTCCTGCGTGAGCTCGGGATCGACGGGGATGTGAAATGGAACCGGACGCGCACGGGGTTCTTCCACGACGGCCGGATGATCGAGATGACGAGCACGGCGGACTTCCTGAAGTTCCCGGCGCTGAACGTTGCCGATAGGATGCGGCTCGCATGGACTATCGGGTATTGCGGTCTGAGGAAGAACTGGAAACGGTTCGACAGGGAACCGGTGTCGAGATTTCTCCGGCGCCACGGGGGGGAACGGCTCTTCACGTCCATCTGGGAACCCCTCCTCCTTGCGAAGCTAGGCCAGGACTACGACAGGTTTGCCGCGAGCTTCATCTGGGCAACGATCACGCGCATGTTGTCCGCCCGAAAGCAGCGCGACCGCTCGGAGAAGCTTGGATCGATCAAGGGCCGCTACGGAAAAGTGTTTGTCGCTCTGCGCAGCGCAATCCTGTCGGCGGGGGGAGAAGTGCATACGAGCAGCGTCGTTTCTGCCATCACCGGGGGGACTGACGCTCGTGCCAGGTGGACGGTTCATGCGGACGGAAAGGCGCTTGAGACACGTGGCGTGGTTCTGTGTACGCCCGCCCCGGTGGCTGCGGATCTGGTCGGACCGATCCTGCCCGATGTCGCCGCCCTCCTCAGGCCGATCGAATACCTGGGCGTGGTGTGCGAGGTGCTCTTGCTTAACAGGGCTTTGACCCCGTACTACGTGCTGAACCTTACCGACCGGCGGCTTCCGTTCACCGGCATCATCGACGTTTCGAACCTTGCGGGACGGGATGAATTCCGGGACCACACCGTGATCTATCTGCCCCGTTACGCGGTGTCTACGTCGGCGGTCTGGGAAATGTCGGATGAAGCGCTGCACAAGGACAACGTGGCCGGCCTGAAACTGGTGGTTCCTGATCTGTCGGAAGAAGATATCGCGGCATGGGGAGTGTACAGAGCGAAGTATGTTCAGCCGATTCACGGAGTTGGGAAGGGCGGCGCGCTCCCGCCCGTGCAGCTGGCTCCCGGCCTGGCATATCTGTCCACGGCGCAGATCCACCCCTGGCCGGTCTTCAACGACGCAGTCGTGCGTCATATCGATACGAGTCTCAACGCGATACGCGTTGCATTAGGATGACATCCGGTCAATCCACGGAGTCTCTCTCAACCGGAAAGCATATGAACAGAAACTGGCCCAATCCTGCGCACGGTGTTCGTGCCGACTCGGTGAGTCACACCGTGCAGATCCTCATGCACCTGCGCAATCGTTACCTGATGGGCGCAGATCTGCTGGCCCTGTTGCTGATTCCTGCGATCGCGGTGCTGGTGCGTACGGAGTCGATAGATTGTGTCATCGACTTCAAGGATTCGCTGATCACGTACACCCTGCTGTTTCTGGTCTTCAAGGTCATCTTCTACTACAAATGGGGGCTCTACCGTGAATTCTGGGCCTATGCCAGTGTCCCGGAACTCTTCATGGTTCTGCAGGCCGTAGGGATTTCCGGCGTGATCGAGGTGTTCTCGTATTTCCTCATCATCGACCCGTTGCGGCTGGTTGAGGAGGGATTCCCCCGTTCCATCCCGTTGATCAGCGCGTTCCTGACCGTGTTTTTCATCGTCGGTCTGCGGGCGAACATCCGGATCTTCTACAGGTTGCTCAGCCGCAAGCGATATCCGGCGCAGTTGAAGCCCGTGTTGATTGCGGGCGCGGGAGAAGCGGGCCTCATGGTTGCCCGCGAGCTGCAGTCGAACCCCCAGATGGGACTTGATCCGATCGGGTTCGTGGATGACGATGTTAAGAAATCCGGACGGCGCATCAGCGGCATCCCGGTGTTCGGCGGTATCGGCGAGATCGGCTACGTCGTCAAGCGGTACAATGTGGAGCAAGTGATCATTGCGATGCCCACCGTTTCTGGATCGGTTGTGCGTCGGGTCAATCAGCTTTGTCATGAAGCCGGGGTTGCGAGCAAGATCATTCCGGCCCTGTACGACATCATCGGCGGAGTGGCGCGCGTCTCCCAGGTGCGGGATGTGCAGGTGGAAGACCTGCTCCAGAGGGGTGTCGTGAAGACGGACATCATGGGTGTGCAACGCCTTCTTGGCGGCGCTCGCGTGATGATCACGGGCGCAGGCGGTTCTATCGGCAGCGAAATGGCCCGTCAGGTGAGAAGTTTCTACCCGAGGGATCTGATCGTTCTCGGGCACGGCGAGACTTCCATCTTCCGGCTGATGAAGGAGTTGGAGGAGCACCGGCTGGCAGGAGTCTCAGTTCACTCGGTGGTGGCGGACATCCGCGATGCCGACCGGATGGATCAGGTCTTCAGAGAATACCGCCCGGATGTAGTCTTTCACGCCGCCGCGCACAAGCACGTGTGGCTGATGGAACAGAACCTCGCCGATGCCATCAGCAACAACATCCTCGGAACCCGGACACTCTTGCAGATGGCGGACCGGCACAACGTCCGCCGGTTCGTGATGGTGTCGAGCGACAAGGCCGTGAATCCGACAAGCGTGATGGGGGTGACAAAACGGGTGGCGGAGCTGTTGGTGCAGGATGCCGCATTGCGATCGCAGAAGAATTATGTCACGGTGCGTTTTGGCAACGTGCTCGGCAGCCGCGGGAGCGTGGTGCCCATCTTTAAGAGGCAAATCGAACTGGGCGGACCGGTCTGCGTGACCCATCCCGAAGTGACCCGCTACTTCATGACCATCCCCGAGGCAGTCCAGCTCGTGCTCCAGGCCGCGACGATGGGCGAAGGGGGAGAGGTGTTCGTGCTGGATATGGGAAAACAGCTGAAGGTCATAGACGTTGCGCGCGACATGATACGGCTCAGCGGTTTCACAGAGGAGGAAATCGGCATCTCCATCACCGGCCTCAAGCCCGGCGAGAAGCTGTACGAAGAGCTCTTTTATGATGAGCATGACATAGAAAAGACCGAACACCAGAAGATCCAGGTGTCCCGGCGCAATTACGTGGCGGAGTACAACACGCTCCATACGAATCCGAAATCGAAGGCCGGAATGGCGTATGAGTCACGGCTCTGGCTGGATGTGGACACCCTCATTTCACTGGCGAAAGAGGGGGACAACATGATGACCGAGCAGATGCTAAAGCGCCTGGTCCCACAGTACGTTCCCGCCCGGAACTATGAGGCCTTCCAGGCCACGCAGGTAACTGCTGGCGCCCCCGCCCTGGTGAAATAGTCCAAAATTGGTTGCTTTTTTCATTCCTTCTTTGTAGTATTTGCAGTGGCCTGTCACGCTGCAAAGTGATGCGGAAGTGGCGAAATTGGCAGACGC
>JADLEA010000009.1 GCA_020846365.1 Bacteroidota bacterium | reverse complement strand
GGAGGCCGGTCCATCGCGCAAGACGCTCATCAAGAACATTGGATTCCTGACGGCGCTGGGGTCCTCGATCGCGGGATGCGTCCTTTCCCTTTCCATTCTCCTGTCCGGCGTGCCCTTGCATGTGGAATTCCTCCATACACCGCACTTTGGTGCAATGGCGATTCACGCAGACGCATTGTCCGCGTTGTTCCTCGGCGTCATATCCCTTCTCGCTGCAGCGGTGTCATTCTACTCTCTCGGGTATGCGACAGAATTCCTTGGGCGAAGGAACATAGGGCTGCTCGGCGTCCTGTACAATCTCTTCCTTCTCTCGATGGCCGGGGTTGTTCTTGCGGGTCATGCGCTGTTCTTTCTCTTTGCCTGGGAATGCATGTCCCTGACAACCTACTTCCTGATCAGCTATGAGCATGAGGATCCGACAGCGCGCCGGGCGGCGTTCCTCTACGTTGTCATGGCCCACATCGGGACCGCCCTTCTGGTGATCATGTTTGTCTTTCTCTACTCGTCCACCGGATCGTTCGGTTTCGATGCGTTCCGCAGCATCGGATCGCACATTTCTCCGCTCATGCAATCATTGATGTTCCTCTGTGCAACCATTGGCTTTGGCATCAAGGCAGGCATCATCCCCTTTCACATCTGGCTCCCGGAGGCACATCCCGCGGCGCCGTCGAATATTTCAGCTTTGATGTCCGGTGTGATGATCAAGACCGGAATCTATGGCATGGTGAGGGTCTTTTTCGACTTCCTCGGACCTGCGATCCCTGCGTGGTGGGGGATCCTCATTTTGATTGTTGCGGTGACCTCGTCCGTTTTGGGTGTCCTCTATGCCCTCATGGAGCACGATCTGAAACGACTGTTGGCCTTTCACAGCATTGAGAACATTGGCATCATTCTCATGGGGGTCGGCGCGGCGCTTCTGTTTACCTCTCTGGGAAACAAACCGCTCGCCGCCATCGCGCTCATTGCCGGTTTGTACCATGTCCTGAATCACGCGATCTTCAAGGGACTCCTCTTCCTCGGGGCCGGGTCTGTACTTCATGCCACCCGTTCACGCAACATTGAGGACCTTGGCGGGCTCATCAGGAGAATGCCGTGGACGTCATTCTTCTTTTTGATCGGCGCGGTGGCCATATCAGGACTTCCCCCGCTCAACGGTTTTGTCAGCGAATGGCTGACGTTCCAGGCCCTCCTGCTGGGTTTCCACATTTCCGATCTCGCAGTGAAGATTGTCATCCCCCTCACGGTAGCTCTTCTCGCGCTCACCGGGGCATTGGCTGCCGCATGCTTTGTCAAGGCGTTTGGCATTACCTTCCTCGGCCTCCCGCGATCAGAACACACCGAACAGGCGCATGAATCATCCTTTACCATGGTTGCCGCGATGGGATTTCTTGCCGTTGCGTGCGTGTTCCTTGGCGTCGCCCCCGGTCTTGTCGTGTCTGTCCTGGACCCGCTGGTCAGTGTGCTGCTTGCTGCACCGGAGTCCGGCCGGTTGGTGTTGAACGGAGGGATGCTCCTCATCCCGCAGAGCACATCGACGAGTATTTCCCCGCCGGTCTTGACGGGACTGCTTCTCTCGATCACCGTGCTTCCCGTTGTCGGAGGATTGCTCTTCGCGGGCAGGCTGCGCCGCCGGACTGCGATGACGTGGGCGTGCGGGCTGGAGAGACTCGACTCCCGCATGCAGTACACCGCGACTGGCTTCAGCAAGCCGTTGCGTATCATCTTTTCCGATATCTTTCGTGCAACGCGTGACGTCGACATCTCTGAAGAGGCCTCTCCCTATTTCCGTCCCACCATCACCTATGAGCTCAAGACGGAATCTCTTTTCCTGAAGTATGTGTACGAACCTGTCTTCCGATCCGTCGTGGCCGCGGCCCGATCGCTTCGCAGGGTTCAAACGGGACGCATACAGTCTTATCTCGCATATATCTTCATCACGTTGATCCTTCTCCTCCTTTTCGCCCGATGAACGCCATGCTGACGGTCATACTCCCTCCGCTCCTCCAGCTCCTGCTGGTGCTCGCGTTTGCTCCGTTAATTACCGGCATCATCAGGAAGACGAAGGCCCGGCTCCAGCGCAGGCGGGGTGCGAGCGTAGTTCAGCCGTACTTCGACCTGGCGAAGTTGCTGAAGAAGGAGGTCGTTGTCTCACCGGTCGCTTCCTGGCTGTTTCACGCCACTCCTTATATCGTGTTCAGCTCAACGCTTGTCATCGCGTTGCTGGTGCCGACGCTTGTCACCCCTGTCCCCCTGCACTGGATTGGCGATATCATCACGGTCATCTATCTCTTTGCGCTGGGAAGGTTCTTTCTTGCGCTTGCCGGCCTGGATACCGGCAGTGCGTTCGGAGGGCTTGGGTCAAGTCGCGAAATGTCGATAGCGTCCATCATCGAGCCGGCCATGATGCTGGCAATCTTCACGGCGGCCGTTACCGCCGGTTCCACGAACTTGAGCATCATCGTAGACCGGCTCTCTTCGACGCCCGCGTCGATGCTGAACCCGGCCCACCTGCTTGCCTTTGCGGGCCTCTTCATTGTCACCCTCGCGGAAACAGGACGGGTCCCGGTCGACAACCCGGCAACGCATCTTGAGTTGACCATGATCCACGAAGCGATGATTCTGGAGTATTCGGGACGATACCTCGCGTTCATCGAGTGGGCATCACAGATGAAGCTGTTGCTCTTCCTGGCGTTGATGTCCAACATGTTCTTTCCCCTCGGTATGGCCACGACGTGGTCGCCGGGGGCACTGGTTCTCGGCTGCGTTGCTTTCGTACTCAAGGTCACCGGCCTGGCAATAGTCGTTGCGGTCGTGGAATCGACCAACGCCAAACTCCGCCTTTTTCGTGTGCCGGAGCTCCTGATGGTGGCTTTCATCCTCTCTCTGCTGGCACTGATTCTGTATTTTATCATCGGAGCATAGGGATGGATCTCACCAACATTCAAACCGCCGAGCTTTTGATAGACATCTTTGCGGCCGCCATCCTTGTGACCGCCTTTCTCATCGTCTCAAGCCGCAGCCTCGTCTTCTATATCCGCCTGTTTGCCCTGCAATCGTTCTTCCTGGGCGTCGTGGCACTCCTGGTTGTTCTCGGCTATGGCGAAACCCACATTCTGATTGCGGCGGTGCTGACCATCGCCATCAAGGCGATCGCTATTCCCGTTGTGCTGACCAGGGTCATCGAACGCATCCACGTCCAGAAGGAAATCCGATTCAGCATAAGCATCACCGCTTCCCTGTTGCTGTGCGGCGGCATCGTGATCCTCGCAGACTCTGTTGCGCAATCCATCCTCCGTTCTCCGCACGCGGACGCGACAGCCGTCTCCCGCGTACTCTCCGTCTCCATTGCGATGATGCTCATTGGCTTGTTCATCATGATGACACGGCGGAAGGCCCTTACGCAGATTGTGGGTTTACTGACGATGGAGAACGGCGTATTCCTCTCAGGTCTGTCCATCACGTATGGAATGCCGCTCATTGTGGAGATAGGCATTTTCTTTGACATTCTTGTTGCTGTCCTGATTCTCGGCGTGTTTGTCTTCCGGATCAACAAGACGTTCGAATCAATCAGTATTGATTCCCTCAGGAGCCTCCGGCATTGAGCACGATCATCTTTGGCCTGCTCCTCGGTCTCCCGGTGGTGGGCACCATTCTCTGTGCGGTGTTTCATCACCGCAAGGTTCTGGAAGCTGTCACGCTGACCAGCACGGGGCTGACGTTTCTGTCCGCGCTCTGGCTGGTGTCGACGGTGATGCAGGTGACCGTCCTGAGTTCGGAGGAAGGTTGGTGGTACGCCGACGGGTTGTCGGCGTATATCATCGTGATCGTGTCCGGAAGCGCGCTGATTGTTGCGCTCTACTCCACCGGATATCTCCGCCGGCAGATTCGCGATGGCAATGTCACGACCCGGCAATTGTGGTTGTACTACCTCCTCCTCAACGTGTTTCTCTTCACGATGATGCTGGTGTTGCTCTCCAACAATCTGGGATTTCTCTGGATCGGCTCCGAAGCAACCACGCTCGCTACGGCGTTTCTTGTGGCGTTCTATGAACGGGAGCGGTCGATCGAGGCGGCATGGAAGTATGTGATCATTTGTTCTGTCGGGATTGCCCTCGCACTCTTTGGCATTATCCTCACGTATTATTCCGCCCTTGACGTCGTCCCGTCGTCCGGCAGCGCGTTGAACTGGTCATCGCTCATGCTGGTGGCAAAGGATCTTGATCCTGCCGTCCTCAAGCTTGCGTTCGTCTTTGTGCTTGTTGGTTTCGGGACCAAGGCGGGTCTTGCCCCCATGCACACCTGGAAGCCCGATGCCTATGGTGAAGCCCCGGCCCCTATCAGTGCCCTCATGGCCGCAGGGTTGGTCAACGTTGCCCTTTACTCCCTCATGCGGTTCTACATCCTCGTGAACACTGCGGCGGGTGGCAGCTTTGCGTCAACGCTCTTCATTGTCTTCGGCCTCGTGTCCATGGGCGTGGCTCTCCCGTTTATCCTCATACAGAAAGACTTCAAACGATTGCTTGCCTACTCCAGCGTGGAGCATGTCGGCATCATTGTCTTCGCGCTCGGTATTGGGACCCCGCTGGCCTATTTCGGTGCCCTGTTGCATCTCCTGAACAACGCCATCGCCAAAACACTTCTCTTCCTGACGGCCGGCAACGTGCGACTTGCCTACAAATCCAAGTTCATGCTAAAGGTAACCGGGGCAATCAAGGTCATGCCGGTGTCCGCGACGTTTCTCATTGTCGGTGTATTTGCGATAACGGGGTGGCCGCCCTTTGGCGTCTTCATCAGCGAGTTTACGATCATGAGCGCCGCGTTTTCGGAGGGGTATGCGGTCCCGGCAGTCCTCTTCATTGGCATCGTCGCAGCTATTTTTGTGGGCTTTATCTACTACACCGCCCGGATGGTATTCGGCGAACCATCCAGGTCGGTCAAAGCCGGCGAAGCGGATGCCTCAACGCTGTGGCTTCTCGGAGTGTTGTTGGCTGGGCTTCTTCTTCTGGGGATCTATATTCCGAGCCCATTGCAGCAGTGCATCCAGAGTGCTGTGCATGTTCTGAAGGGTTGACACGGATGACAAGGAAACGGGAATACATCGCACTGCTCAGAAAGTCTCTCGGGGAGCATCTGCAGATTCGGGAAACTGTCGTCCCGAACGAAGTGTACCTGTCGTTGCGGGAAAAATCCCTGAGCACACTTCCGGACATCTGTTCATTGCTCACGAAATCCATGAAGGCGCACTTCACGACTCTCGTGGCCAGTGATGAGCGGTCACTCAACGACAGGCTCTCTCTCTACTACGTGTTCTCTGTTCCCTCTGCCGACCTGTTTCTTCTTCTTCACGTGCCGGTCGACCCACGCCACATGGAGGTCCCTTCGATCAGTCAGGTACTCGAGAGTGCAAGTTGGTTCGAACAGGAAGTCAAAGACTGGTTTGGCGTTGTCGCTTTCCCGAATATTCACCGGTTGGCCTCGCATCCCGACTGGCCCGAGGATATGCATCACATGCTGAAGGATGTCGATCCGGGCCGGCCCGTTCCCCGCGTGCAGGGGACATTTGATTTCAAGCGCGTCGAGGGAGAAGGCGTTTTTGAAATACCCGTCGGTCCCGTACATGCGGGGATCATCGAGCCCGGCCATTTCCGGTTCAGCGTCGCCGGTGAGCCGATCATCAATCTCGACGTGCAGCTCTTCTATACGCACAAAGGAACCGAGAAGATTGCGGAGGGAATGTCCCCGCAGCGGGCGGTATTTCTGGCGGAACGCATTTCCGGCGATTCCTCCTTCGGCCACGCCATCGCATTTTGTCATTGCGTGGAGCGGCTGGGCGGCTACGAAATTCCCAAACGGGCCATCGTAATCCGCACCATGCTCCTGGAGCTGGAACGCCTGTACAACCACGTCGGGGATATCGGGTCGATTCTGCTTGACGTCGGCTTTTCCACAGGCGCCGCGATGGCATTCGAACTCAAGGAGCGGCTCCTCCACCTCAACGAAATCCTGACCGGAAGCCGGTTGCTCAGGGGCATGGCAGCGATTGGCGGGGTCCGGAGGGATCCCGAGAAGACCCAGGTCCAGTGGCACGCCTTGCGCGATATGCTCGTCTGGGCAAAAGAATCCTTTGAACCCCTTGTTGACCTGGTCATGACAAGCTCCTCCGTTCTTGACCGTCTTGAAACGACCGGCATATTGGGCCAGGTGGACGCATACCGTCTCGGCATCACCGGGATCGCCGGCAGAGCATCAGGCACTGACAGGGATTACCGCCGCGATCACCCGCATTGCGCCTATCCGTATCTTCGGTTCCGGACGGCGCTGCACACAGAAGGTGATGTGCTTGCCCGGCTGAAAGTCCGCATCGACGAAGTACGGGAATCTTTTGCCATACTTGAACAACTGCAGCATCAACACCGTGGGGAGCCATTGCTCGCGACTATAACTAGAGTACCCCGCCTTAAATATGCACTCGGGTACGTAGAAGGTTGGAGGGGGGAGATTCTCCACTGGTTGATGACCGACAAGGCAGGAAATATCTTCCGGTGGAAGATCACTGACCCGTCGTTTCACAACTGGCGGGCACTCCCGGTCGCCGTACGTAACAACATCGTTCCGGATTTTCCCGTGATCAACAAAAGTTTCAACTTGTCCTATTCTGGCAATGACCGCTAACGTCTGTCACACTGCATTGCACGCGACAGGAGAGCTATGCTGAGAATTTTGAAACGGGCGCTCACCGGCGGCGTCGCGACGAACGCATATCCGGCTGTCATTGAAGAAGTACCCGATGGCTTTCGGGGCAAGCCCGTAGTCGATTTTGCGCAGTGCACGGCATGTGACGTGTGCGCTGAGGCATGTCCCACCTCCGCCATTACGGTCCGCCCGGATGCGGAGGACGCCGCCCTGAAAGTCCTGTCCATCAATTACGGCGATTGTCTTTTCTGCGGCGAATGCGAAGCCGCTTGTCCTGAGGCGATCCGGCTGACAAAAGACTCTCAGCTCGCCGCCCCGGAGAAATCGGCGTTGATCACCCGTGCATTGTATCGCACCGGCAAGGACGGGGTGGACCGGTTTGTGGAAGTGCTGGCGGATACGCCTTCGGCGAATGCTTCAGTTGAAGAACTCGGAAGCGCTTTGAAGGAGAAGGTGCGGAAGCTCCTGGGCCGGTCGCTCCACATTCGTGAAGTGGATGCAGGATCGTGCAACGGGTGTGAAGTTGAGATTACCGCGTTGAACAATCCCGTCTATGATATCGAACGCTTCGGCGTACACTTCGTCGCATCTCCGCGTCACGCTGATATGCTCCTCGTGACCGGTCCCGTCACCCGCAACATGGAAATCGCCCTGAAGCAAACGTACGACGCTACGCCGGATCCCAAGCTTGTGGTTGCTGTAGGTGCCTGTGCCATTGGCGGCGGAATTTTCGGAAAGAGCTATGCCTCATGCGGCGGCGTTGACGCGGTTGTCCCTGTCGACGTCTACGTCCCGGGCTGTCCTCCCCGGCCCGAGGCATTGTTGCATGCCATTCTCCTAGCGATCGACCGGTATCCACGGTAGAGGGTCCTCC
>JADLEA010000008.1 GCA_020846365.1 Bacteroidota bacterium | reverse complement strand
GGCCATGAACGACTTTACCTTCTGGCCGGTCTGCTCGGTCACTATGTAAATTACAGGAACAACCAACAATGTCAACACGGTGCCGACCGCCAGGCCTCCCATGACGGACCTCGCCATCGGCGCCCAGCTCTCCCCGCTCTCTCCGATCCCGAGCGACAGAGGGAACAAGCCCAGAATGGTGGTCAAGGCGGTCATCAAGACCGGCCGCAGGCGGACCATCCCCGCCTTTTCCACCGCCTCAAACAACTCCATTCCCTTGCGGCGCAACTGGTTCATGTAGTCCACGAGCACGATGCCGTTGTTCACGATGATCCCGACGAGCATCACAACGCCGATAAGAGACATGACGTTGAGATTCGTCCCCGTCAAGACCAGTCCCAGCATGACGCCGATAAAGGAAAGCGGAACGGTGAAGATAATGATGAATGGATCGACCAGAGATTCGAACTGCGATGCCATGACCATGTACACGAGCAGGATCGCGACGAGCGCGGCCAGCCCGAGGTACATGAATGACTCCTGCTGCTCTTTGGCCGCGCCGCTGATTTCCAGACGCGCGTCATTCGGCACGCTGACGCTGCGCAACACCCGCTCCACGTCCGCGGTGACGCCGCTCAGGTCTCTCCCGGAAACGTCAAGGGAGAGGGTGACCACCCGCTCCTGATCCTCGCGGTTAATTTCCCGCGGCGCGGTGGAGTATGCAATATCCGCAAGCGAGCGGAGCGGCACCTGTTTGCCCGTGGGCGTCATGATCAGGATGTTTTCCAGATCTTCTTTGCTCACCCGCGACTCTTCGGACAGCTGTACTCGGATATCGTATTCGTCCCCCCCCTCCCGATACATAGTCGCAACCTCCCCCAGAACGCTGGTCTTGATGGTGTTGCCCACCTGCGTGGTACTGAGTCCGAGGTCGGCAATCCGGCGGCGATCGGGAGTAATCTTGAGCTCCGGCCGCGTGGCCTTGATGCTGGCCTCGGCATCCACGACGCCTTCCACGTTCCGTACGGCCTTTTCGATTTCTGTGCTCAACGCCTCCGCAACGGCGAGATCGTGGGAGAAGATCTGGATGACGATGTCGCCCCCCGTTCCCATCATTGCCTCCGCGCCCCGGTCCTCGAAGCGTATGTCCATGTCCGTGAGCGGTTTGACGCGCTCGCGGAGATCATCCTGAATCTCGAACATGCTCCGGTCGCGGTCGGCGAGACGCTTGAGCCGGATGGTCATGTCTCCTTCATTCGATGACTGGGAGGAGAAGATGGCCATGATGCCTTCGCCCTGGCCAAAGTTAATGAACACCATTTCCGCCTCAGGGACCGCACCCATCACCAGGTCGTTCAGCTCCTTGGCGCTCTTTTCCATCGCGGTCAGGCTGGTCCCCGGGGATCGGTCAACCGTCATGGACATGAACCCCATGTCGCTCTGCGGCATGAAATCCCCTCCGAGGTTGGCCAGCACAACGACGGAAAGCACGAACGCGCCTGTTGCATACCAGAGCACCCGTTTGCGGTGATGCACACACCAGTGCAAGGCCTTCGCATACACGCGATGCAGGTCGTCAAGCCATGTGCCGACGGCACGCCCGAGGTGGTCCAGAAAGAGGGGCAGCCGCGTGATCCTGTGCCGGCCCAGGAAACGGGAAGCCAGGAGCGGAATAAGCGTCAGGGCGACGAGCAGCGACAACGACAACGAAAAGCAGATCGTCACCACCATTTCGTTGAACAGCTCTCCCGCCAGTCCGGGCACAAAGAGGACGGGGACGAAGACGGCGAGCGTGGTGAGCGTTGAAGCCGTAATGGCCATCGCCACTTCCCCCGCCCCGACATTTGCCGCATCCGAGGCAGACTTCCCTTCTTCACGGTGCCGGAAAATACTCTCGAGGACCACGATGGAGTTGTCTACGAGCATGCCCACAGCCAGGGCAAGGCCCGCCATGGAGATGATGTTCAGCGTCAGCCCGGCCTGATCCATCACAGCAAACGTCACGATAATGGACACCGGAATAGAGACAGCCACAATCAACGAGCTGCGCATGTTGCGCAGGAAGAACAAAAGAACAAGAAATGTGAGCCCCACCGCCTGGATTGCCGTCGAGCCAAGATTGGCCATCGACTGGTTGATGAACATCGATGTATCGTAGAAGACCCCCAGCGTAACCCCGCGGGGGAGCTGCGAGTTCACCTCGGCCAGCCGCTCCACCACCTCGCGGCAGACTTCCACCGTGTTGGCGTCGGATTGCTTCTGTATGGCCAGCATCACCGACGGCTTGCCATTGCTCCAGACTATCTGGCGTTGTTCGGCAAACCCATCAATGACCTTTGCCACGTCCTTCACGCGTATCAGGCTCGCGCCCCGCATGGCGACGGTGGTGTTCTCGATCTCCTCCAGGGAAGCGTATTCCCCGGCGGTCCGCAGAGTGAATTCTTGGTGCTCGTTCTCGATCCATCCCGAGGGGGATTGAATGTTGTTCATGCGGAGAGCGAGCACGACCTGATCCAGCGTGACGTTACGAGCCCGGAGCCGGCCCGGATCAACCTGGACCTTGATTTCTCTGCGCATGCCGCCCACGGTGAACGCCGAGGCCACTCCCGGAATGCGCTCCAGCCGCGGTTCGACGTCATTCTCGGATATTCTCCGCAACTCCGCCTGACCGTGCAGGGTAGATCCCACTGTGAGGTACAGGATCGGCTGCGCCGAGATATCGAACGCAAACAACATGGGCTCGGTCATGTCGTCCGGGAACGTCCCGCGCATCAAATCGAGGGCTTCCCGCATCTCGATCTTCGACTGGTCCATGTCGGTGCCCCAATCGAACTCAAGCATCACCAGCGACAGCCCCTGCGCGGAGGTGGAGGTCAGCTTCTTGACATTCTTCACCGATGCCAGCGATTTTTCGATGGGGCGCGTAACAACTGTTTCCATGTCCTCGGGCCCCACGCCGGTATACTGGCTGACCACCGCGATCATCGGGAACTCGAGCTCCGGGTAGAGATCGAGTTTCAATTGCAACAGGGAAAACAGACCGAATCCGACAGCGATAAGGTATATCATCGAAGTGGTGACGGCCCGCTTGATGGAACCCTGTGTGATCCTCATGGCGCAGACCCCTCTTCCCTGGTCACGACAACGAGCGCGCTGTCCCGGAGGGCATGATGTCCGGTCGTCACGAACCGCTCCCCTTCCGCCACACCAGACGAGACCGCGACAAACTCATGGTTGACATACACGACATCCAGTTTCCGTTGTTCCGCGCGGTCACCGGACACGACATACACGTAGTAGTTCGTGATCACCTCTTTCCTCGCCCCCTGCTGGTTGAGCGAGGAGCTTTCGATGATTGCACGCCGCGGGATGACGACCACATCGTCGACGGATCCGACACGCACCTCAACGCGCGCGAACATGCCGGGCTTGAGAACGAAGTCGGGGTTGTCCAGCAACACCTCCACGTGCGCCATCCGTGTCATCCGGTCCAGCACCGGACTGATTTCTACGAGGGTTCCTTTGAAGGTGCGGCCCGGATAGCTCTTCACGCGCACCTCGGCGGCCTGACCTGTCTTGAGCAGTCCGATATCCGACTCTGCCACATCAAACGACACTTTCACGCGCTGCATCTGCACAATCGCATAGAGCGGTTGCTGGGGAGCCGCCATATCGCCTTCTTCATAGTTGCGCGTCGCGACGATCCCTGCGATCGGAGAGGTAATCTGCGCGTCATTGAGTTGGCTCCTGGCTGTCTTGACCATCGCCTCGGCCTGTTCGCTCTGCGCAACCACAGCATCAAACTGCGTCTTGATGGCGTCGAGTTGCTGCTGGCTGAGGGCGTTTTCACTGAACAGCCGTTGGGAGCGCTCATACTCCAGACGCACATTCGCCTCCTGCGACCGTGCCGCCACCAGCGCCGCCTCTGCCTGGCGCAGCGCCTGCTCAATCGCCGTGGCCCGCACGCGGGCAATCAGATCTCCCTGACGCACCCGGTCGCCAACATCCACCAGCATCTTTTCGATCCGGTCCGGAACCTTTGAATAGACCTGGATTTCGACTTCTGCCTCGATGTCTCCGTCGTACGCGAGAGATCGCACCACAGACTGGCGTTTGGCTGACGCCACCTCTACGGGGACTTTCTCCCCTTCTTCGCCCGCGTCGTTTTTTGCGTCAGAACATCCGGCCATCAGGACTGCAGCCGACAGGGTTGCGGCATACAGCATGAGGCGGCTCATTTTCGACTTCATCTTCATTCCGTTGACGTTGGTGAGAGATTCGGCCGGCAGGGGCTACAAGACCCCATCCAGTTGTCCGATGGACTTCCGGAGCCGGTACCGTGCAACCTGATACTCAAACATCGTGTTCGCGAAGTTGACCTGTGCCCGGGTCAGGGCGAGCTGCGAGTTCAGCACATCCAGCTGGGTGTTCGCTCCTTCATTATACATCACGCGCGCCAGACGGAGAGCTTCGGTGCCGAGTTTCACCGTCTGTACTGCCGAGCGGTGCTTCTCCTCCGCCTCGTGAACGCCGTTGTACGCCAGTTCCACCTCCGCACTGATGCCGTTCACCAGCCGCCGTTCCTCCTCCAGGACGCTCCGATATTCCAGTTCGGCCTTTTCCGATTCCTTCATCGTCTTGAAGCCGACGAAGATCGGGAGCTGGAGGGTAAGCGACGACGTGATCCCTTTGCTGAGATCCGGGCGTGAAAAGCGGAGGTCTTCCCGCATAGCCAGATACGACAGGTCGGTCTGGAAGATGAGGGTCGGCCAATATGCACTCCGTGCGATGCTGATGGAATTGTCGGCGATGGTCTTGCGTTCTTCCATGATCATCTTCTCCCGGCGCCCTCCGAGGGCCATCGCCTGGAGCTCGCTCAGTGGCCGCGCCGCGTACTCCTCTGCCTCATAGATGAACTCTCCGTCGATCTCCACCAGGGTGGAAGGTTCAAGGCCGAGAACCGTGCGCAAGGTGGAGAGTGAGGATTGAAGCGCATTGCGCGCGGCGATCACGTCGGGCTCGATGGTTGCGACGTCCACCTGAGCCCGCATCTTGTCGAACGGCGACGCCATCCCGACATCGAATTTCTTGATCACCATATCGAGGTTTGCCTGCGCTTGAGCGAGCGCGTTTTCCTGAACGCGGACCAGCTCCTTGGCCAGCAGAACGGCGTAGAAGGCCGTGGCCGCATCCAGGATAAGGGTCTGGCGTTTCACGTCCAGCGCATGGCCTGCCGCCCGTTCCGCAGCATTTGCCGTCCTGATTCCCGCCATACCTGCGCCGCCCAGGAACAGGGGTTGCGTAACTGTGGCCCCATACCGCAGCGTGTTTTCCAGACCAAAGGAGATGTCTACAAAGTCGGGCATTTGATCCACCCCTGGGACCATGGACCCCAGAGGTCCCAACATGGGCTTCAAAAAATTGGGGATTCGACTGGTCTGTATCTCCCAGGAATGTTGCAGGCTCGCATACCCATCAAGCCGCGGGAGCACGGTAGACCAAGCCTGCCAGACCGAGGCGCCGGCTTTGTCGTAGTCATTCCTGGCCATGGCAAGGTCCGGGCTCTTTTCGAGGGCCAGGGCAACGCTCCGTTCCAGGGTAAGGGTCAGGCGTTCCTGCGCGGGCGCGGATAACGCAAGGAAAGTGAGGAGGGCCGCTAAGGCGCCCCCCAATCGCAAAGGCCGCATACACTCCTCCACCAACAAGGAAAAAGCGAGGGACGTCGCGGACACGCGCTCACATCCCTCGCCGATTGCGAAAAAACGTAGTACTTAAGTTATAGTACTTCTACGACAAATGCCAGAGGTCTGTTTCGAATTGGCGTTTTCCGGCCCGAATTGACAAAGTTCACCGCATCATGTATCTTTCGCCCGGTAGGTCCGGGGGGGCTACCGGCCTCGTGCAGGAACACGCCCCATTTGCGGAAGCGCGAAAGGGCTCACGAAAGGATCTCATGCCTGATCCACATACCAGACGAACGTCGCCTCCTGAGACAGAAGACGAAAACCGGCGTCTCCGCCGTGCGGTGGAGGAACTCTCCACCCTGAATGACCTCGCGCGAGCGATCGGGGGTCTGTCCAACTCCCAGGAAATCATGGAGACCATCATCCACAGGTCCGTGCACGCGATCCACGCGGAACAGGGTGTGATTACCATGGTGGACCGGGATTCGGGCGACGCCATGAAGACCCTTGTGCGCAGCATGGCGGACAAGGGAGCGCAGCATCCGTACCACTTCAACCGGACGCTTCTGGGGTGGATGCAGCTGAACAAAATGCCACTGACGCTCAACGCTCCGCGGGAGGACGCGCGGTTCCGCGGAATGGAATGGGATGCGTCCGTGCGATCGCTTCTCTGCGTGCCTCTGATGGTAAAGGGAGAGGTGCGGGGGGTCTTGACGGTATACAACAAGAAGTCAGACGGCGGGTTCACAGAGGATGACCAGCGCTTGCTGGCGATCATCGCCGCCCAATCCGCCCAGGTCATTGAGAATGCCCGGTTGCATGAGTCGGAACGGGCCCTCCTGCGCGTCAGAGAGGAAATGCGCCTTGCCGGCCAGATCCAGGCCGATCAGTTGCCCAAGGACTTCCCCGATCTTCCGGGGTACGACATCGCCGGGCGGACATTGCCGGCGGAGGAGGTCGGCGGCGACTACTTCGATTTCATCCGCATGGATGATCAACGCATCTGCATCTGCCTTGGGGATGTTTCGGGCAAGGGGCTGCCCGCGTCGCTTCTGATGGCCAACGTGCAGGCCTTGCTGCGGAGCCAGAGCATCCTTCATGCGCCGCCTCAGCTATGCATGCGGCGTGCCAACACCCTCCTCCTGCAGAGCACCGGTCCCGAGAAATTCGTGACGATGTTCTACGGTGTCCTGGACCTCGCTCATCATACGCTCACCTACGTAAATGCCGGTCACGAGCTCCCGTATCTTTTCACCTCCGCATCCGAAGCCACCCGGCTTTCTGCCGGAGGAACTCCTCTCGGCGTCATTGACGGTGCTGCGTATGACGAGCAGTCGGTCACGCTGCAGCCCGGCGATCTTCTGGTGGTGTATTCAGACGGCGTCACCGACGCGATGAACCCCGGACAGGTACAGTTCGGCGGCTCGCGGCTGGATGCGCTCCTTCCCGGCTGGCGAAACGCCCGCGCCTCCGTTATCATCGAGCGGATCATCGATGCGGTGAGGGCGCATGCGGGCGGCACCCCTCAACATGACGACATCACGCTCCTGGTCCTGAAACGCGATGCATGACCGGTTGATTGACATTCTCGTATCTTCGCGCAATATTCCATAGGGATGACCGACAAGGACGGATGAACACGTGAAGACCTACTGTGCCATTATCGGAGACATGAACAAATCGCGATCGCTCCCCCACCGGGG
>JADLEA010000007.1 GCA_020846365.1 Bacteroidota bacterium | reverse complement strand
GTCCCGACGAGTCTGCTTCGGTCTTCTTTCGCCTTCCGGATGTCCTGAAAGGTCAACAGTGTCAGGAAGCCGTCCTTCTGAAAGACCCTATCAAAGGACTCCATTTCATCCACGAGGGTGAGCGCGCCGGTTGAGAACGGCCCTGCGGTATTGGAGTATTCAGACAGGCCGGATTCGTTCCTGGCCTGCACCCTGTAGAAGTAGACTTTCCCTGCAGCTGCGGTCTCGTCAACGTAGAGCGGCCGGTACTGATACCGGCTCTCGTCAATCGCCTGCGCAACAACGGTCCAATTCGCGGAATCGGCATCCCGGCGCTCTACCGAGTACGAGCGGGCACCGGCGGAACCCTGCCAGGAAAGGGCAAGACCGCTGGTGGCTCCCAGCAGCAGAGGCGGCGCCGGCACTGGGAGGCGGGGAACGGGTGACGAGTCGATCTGATGTGCCTTGTCACGAATGAGGCCGAGCACCAGGCGTTCGTCATACGGATCGCCGTCGGGGAAGCCGGGCCAACGATAGGCCGCATAGCCGTTATATTCGTAGTGACAATAGAACCCGCCATTCCGGTTGCGAAATCTCAAGCTCCAGAGCATCCCGCCGGCCAGCCCCTGGTGGATGATGGTGTCCGTGATCTCCCGGATGTCCTGAGTGGGAATGATGCCGTATTCCCCGATGATGTACGGTTTCTTCCCCCTTGCCATGCCGGCATTCGCCACGATGGCCTGAAGGGATGCCCGGGGGTCTCCGTAGTGATGCGTTGACAGGACATCGATGTTGGGATCGTCAATGGCCTCCGGGGAGAGCTCCTTGGCGTGAATGCCTTCGATGAGAAGATGGTTGTAGTCCTGGGACTTGACGTATGCTGCGATCTCGCTCGTCCAGGAAAAGGGTGCGTCCAGCTCGTTGCCCGTTTCCCACGCCATGATCGCCTTGTCGTCCTTGTAGGCAATCCCCGTGCAGGTGTTCCGCCGGTTGAGTACGAAATGTATTGTGCTCTTGAGATCTTCGATCAACTCAGGATCAGTCCAGAACGCGTCCCGCGATTTGCCACGAAAGGCCGCATACTCTGCGGGGCCTCCCCACCATTGCCAGTTGTCCACGAAGGGGATAATCACCCGCACTCCCACCTCGTTGGCAACTTGCAGGACCTTGTCCAGGGCCTTGAAGGCATCTTCATGAAATCTCCCGGGGCCTTCGACATGCCGGATAATGTCCGGGTCGTCGTCCTGGCGGCGTACAGAGATGACATACGTGCGTGCGACCTTTCCTCCCATCTGGCTGATCGCGGTGAGTGCATCCCGAATCTCAAACTCGTCCGGAAGCCGCCATGGATTCGTACCGGAGAAGGGAAGGTAGTCCTCGACGTAATGGAGATTCGGGATGTTCATGGATATGAACCGGAACTCCCGGTCGCCCTCCATCAGCTTGTCGCCGTCCCGCATGATGAAATCCCTGAACTGCGCCGGAGCTGCACTCCAGAATGCCATCACCACGAAAACCGACAGAAGAGTTCTTTCTTGAAATCGCATGTGGCTCAGCCTGGAAGGTCGGAGGTGTCAATGCACCCAGCTAGGCGCAATTCTCCCTGCATTTAGAAGTGGCAAGGTTAATGCCAAATCGGGAATTTGGCGCGTACTCCGAAGGGAGGTGAAATCAACGCGAAAATCCGTGATGGATCACTGGGAGGACGCTGGACCAGAAGTTACGAAAGTATCATTGTAATAAGCCATAATCAAAATGATAAAAAGGAAATCCCGGTGTGGGCGCATTGGTTGCCAGAACCGGGCAAACCCGATAGAACGGTTTTTGCATGCGGGAACGGCGATGGAGTGTGTTCCATCGCACTGCGTCCCCCCGCGGATGCCCGGAAGTCGCGTGAAGTGGCGCATCGTCAATTCGTCGCCTGCCGAAATTCTTGAACCGGCGTGACGGGAATTGACCGGGGGATGCCGGCTGTGCGCGTGGACCCACTCGAATCCTGCGGCGATCGGGACCTCTGCTCACCGATTCGCTCCGGAACAACCCGTGATATCTCACTCCATATTCCTCATTCGGGAGACCCCCATGCACAAGGTACTCAGATCGGCGGTGGTCGTTGCTTCTCTGGTTTGTTTCGCGCAAATTTCCCTCCACACATCCCTGGCGCAAGCGAAGCCGTATCACGCCTGGTGGAACGATCAACATGCCGGCGCCCCGCTGCAGAGTACGGCGTCAAAGACACTCCCCTTGATCAGTGTCAAAGGGACAAAATTCGTCGTCGCCTCGGGTGACACCGTCGTATTCCGGGGTCTCGCGATCTCCGATCCCGACAAGATCGAAAACCAGGGCCGCTGGAACAAGAACCACTTCGTCAGGGTGAAGGAGATGGGGGCGACCATCGTCCGCATTCCCGTGCACCCCGTTGCATGGCGCGAACGGACTCCTGCAAGGTACCTCCAACTTCTGGATCAGGCTGTTGCGTGGTGCACGGAACTCGGGATGTACGTGATGATCGACTGGCATTCCATCGGCAATCTCAAGATGGGACTCTTCCAGGATCCGATGTACGTTACCACCGAGCAGGAGACGTACGAATTCTGGCGGACCATCGCGCGGCATTTTAAGGGACACCACACGCCCGCGTTCTACGAGCTCTTCAATGAGCCCACGCTCTATTCCGGCCAGTTGGGCAGGATGTCCTGGAGCGAATGGAAGCAGATTAACGAGAACATGATCGCCGTCATCCGCGCCTTTGATCCGGAAAAGATCATCCTGTTGCCGGTCTGGATTGGGCGTACGACCTGACGCCCCTCCTGGTGGAACCGATCGACGCCCCGGACATCTGCTACGTCTCACATCCGTATCCGCACAAACGGACAAAGCCATTCGAGCCGAAGTGGGAAGAGAACTTCGGGTTCGCGGCAAGCCGGTTTCCGGTGGTTGTCACGGAATTCAGTTTCACGCTCGGCAACGAAGGGATCGCCGACAACGGCGAATACGGGAAGGCGATTATCAACTACCTGGAGGCGAAGGGGATGAGCTGGATAGGGTGGGTGTTCGATCCGGAATGGACTCCCAGGCTGATTGATTCGTGGGACACCTACAGGCTCACGGAAGCCGGCACCTTCTTCAAGCAGGCCCTCCAGGCCCCAAAGGGATCACAATGAAGTACGGATACTTTGATGACAAGAGTCGTGAGTATGTCATCAGCAGGCCGGACACTCCGTTGCCGTGGATCAACTACCTGGGCTGCGAAGAGTATTTCGGCATCATCTCGAATACCGCGGGAGGGTACTCATTCTATCGGGACGCCCGGCTGCGCCGACTGACCCGCTATCGGTACAACAACGTACCATTCGATTCGGGTGGCCGGTACCTCTACCTGCGCGATGACGCTGACGGGACATTCTGGTCTCCTTCATGGCAACCCACGAGGCACGAGCTCGACGCCTATTCCTGCCGCCATGGCATGGGGTACAGCATCATTGCCTCCACGTACCACCGCATCAGAGCAGAGACCCTGTATTTTGTGCCATTGGGGGAGAACCTGGAGATCTGGAGGTTGAGGGTGACCAACCTTCGCAGGAAGCCGGCCAAAGTGTCGGTGTTCAGTTGCGTCGAGTTCTGCCTTTGGGATGCGCAGGATGATGCGACGAATTTCCAGCGCAACTTCAGCACCGGCGAGGTGGAAATCGACGACAGGGTCCTGTATCACAAGACGGAATACCGGGAGCGCCGGAACCACTTTGCGTATTTTGCGTGCTCCGGGCGACCTGCAGGGTACGACACGCAACGCGACACTTTTCTGGGTCCGTACCGGAGCTGGGACAGGCCGGTTGTCGTCGAGAGGGGACGTTCCGGCAATTCCCGTGCACACGGCTGGGCTCCCATTGGATCCCACCATGTCCGCATGAGCTTGAAGGCGGGTGAGACCCGTGAAGTGGTGTTCTTGCTGGGATACCACGAGAACCCGTCTGAGAAGAAGTTCTCTCCCCCGGGATCTCAGTCTATCAACAAAGATGCCGTCCTCCCGACGATTGCGAAATACCTCGCCCCGCAGGCTATCGAGGAAGCGTTTGCAGCTCTGGGCCGGCACTGGGATCAACTTCTGGGCATCTATCAGGTCAAGACGCCGGATCGGCACACGAACCGGATGGTGAACACCTGGAATGCGTACCAGTGCATGGCTACGTTCAACATCTCGCGGTCGGCCTCGCTCTTCGAGTCCGGTATCGGACGAGGGCTGGGATTCAGGGATTCCAACCAGGATCTCCTGGGCTTCGTGCACATGGTCCCGAAACGCGCCCGGGAACGCATCCTGGATCTCGCTGCCACGCAGCTTGAGACGGGAGGGGCGTATCATCAGTATCAACCGCTCACGAAACGCGGCAACGATGATATCGGCAGCAACTTCAACGATGATCCGCTCTGGCTCATCCTCGGCGTTGCTGCTTACCTCAAGGAGACCGGCGACTGGGGTATCCTGAACGAGCATGTGCCCTTTGACAACCGGGCAGAAACCGCTGCGCAATTGTTCGAGCATCTGGAACGGAGCATCAGATACACGCTGGATCGCCTGGGCCCGCACGGGCTACCGCTCATCGGCCGCGCCGACTGGAATGACTGCCTCAATCTGAATTGCTTTTCTGATACGCCGGGGCAGTCGTTCCAGACAACGACGAACAAAGACGGCAAGACAGCCGAATCCGTGTTCATCGGCGGATTGTTCGTCCTGGCTGCAACGGAGCTCGCGGCTATCGCGGAGCGGAGAGATCTGCCCGGCAAAGCCCGGATGTACCGCGAAGCGGCGCGAACGATGACCACCACGGTCGAGAAGCACGGGTGGGATGGCAAGTGGTTCTTACGGGCTTATGATGATGACGGCAGAAAGGTCGGTTCACAAGAGTGCCGGGAGGGGAAGATCTTCATCGAGCCGCAGGGATTCTGTGTCCTTGCCGGCATCGGACTTTCGGATGGGCGGGCACGCCAGGCGCTGGAATCTGTCAAGGCCATGCTCGCAACGAAACACGGGATCATGCTTCTCCAACCGGCGTACTCGCGGTATTACCTGCACCTGGGCGAGATCTCATCCTATCCGCCGGGGTACAAGGAAAATGCGGGAATCTTCTGCCACAATAACCCGTGGATCATGATCGCCGAGGCCATGACCGGGAACGGAGATCAGGCGTTCGACTACTACCAGCGCATCAATCCCTCCGCGCGCGAGCGGATTGCAGCTCTGCATCGTTGCGAACCCTACGTTTACGCCCAGATGATCGCGGGCAGAGATGCGCCCACACACGGAGAGGCAAAGAACTCGTGGCTGACGGGGACAGCAGCATGGAACTACGCCGCCATCACGCAGTTCATTCTTGGTATTCGCCCGACATACGAAGGCCTGCTCGTCGCTCCTGTCATCCCGAAGGCGTGGAAGGGGTTCAGTGCAACGCGCGCCTACAAGGGAGTTCGTTACCATATCACGGTAACACGGAAGGGGAGGGGAAACACGGTCCGTCTCGTCGTGGACGGACGGGAGGTAGAGGGCGCCACCGTCCCACCTCCGCCCCCGGATGTCACAGAAGTCTCGGTGGATGCCGTGCTGGAGTAGCCAACCGGCCTGACGCCGGGGTGGCACCGGGAAGACCAGATTCAGACTTCAAGCATGGAGGCACGTATGCATAAGACACTTGCTTCTGCAATGATGCTGTTTCTTCTCGTGGCCGGATGCGCCACTCCGCAGCGGGCGGTAGCCCCTGATCCGAAATTGGAACTCATTTCCATGACGGAGCTCCCGCCGCTCAGTTCGCCGGCTATCGGGTTCGGCGTGAAGTTGGTCGCGGTGTTTCACGTTCTGCCCGACGGGACGACTAAAGACGTGACGCTGGTGCGGCCCAGCGGCGTTCTGGAGTGGGATCGTCCCGCGATCGACTCGATGAAACAGTGGCGTTTCACTCCACTCGCGAGCAGCGAGCCACAGGTGGACCGATGGCTCCGGCATGCCGTTATCGTGCAGGTGCAGGATCCCGTGGTGATGCGGCTGGCAGAAATGGCGGTGCCCACACAGCAGATGGCGGACTCCCTGTACGCGTTGCTCGAAGGAGGGGCCGACTATGAAGCGTTGGGCCGGCGCGTGTCAAATGAGAGCGAAGGCGGCTCCCTGAAACAGGCGGAGGCGGTCAACATCGCCCGCTATCCAAGCCATGTCCGGAACGCCCTCAGCCTGCTGCGGGCCGGCCAGGTGTCAAGACCGATCCGCATCGGGCTGAACTATGTGATCTTCAAACGATACCCACTGGAGAACTAAGATCTCCGGGAGGTGTCGTCCCGGAAACCGGGCTACTCCCAATCGTCGGTTCTGAACGACGGTGCGGGTAGCCCGGCCGT
>JADLEA010000006.1 GCA_020846365.1 Bacteroidota bacterium | reverse complement strand
CACCGCGATCTATTTCAATCCGTTGTTCGAATCGCCGTCCTTGCACAAGTATGACGCGTCGATGTACCACCATATCGACAATAACTTCGGCCCGGACCCGGACGGCGACGCCGCCCTCTGGGCGACCGAGCGGCCGGAGGACCCCACGACCTGGAAATGGACGTCAGCCGACTCGCTGTTCCTTACGGTGGTGAGCGAAGCGCACCGGCGGGGGATGCGCGTTATTATTGACGGCGTTTTCAATCACGTCGGAACAACCTTCTGGGCCTTCCGTGACGTCCGCAAGAACGGGAAGGCGTCGAAATTCAACGATTGGTTCTCCGTTACTTCATGGGACGATCCCTCCACACCCGCCGATGAGTTCGCCTATTCGGGATGGGCCGGATTGAAGGACCTGCCGGAATTGCGGGAGGACAGCACCGGGCTGGCCTCCGGGCCTAGCGCGCACGTTCATGACGTTGTCAAGCGCTGGATGGATCCCAACGGCGATGGGGATCCATCGGACGGGATCGACGGCTGGCGGCTGGACGTCGCGGAAATGGTGGGTATTCCGTTCTGGCGTCAGTTCCGCGAATGGACGCGTGAAATCAATCCCGATTCCTACCTGACGGGCGAGGTGTGGTGGGAGGATTGGCGGAACAACAAGATGTTCAATGCCGAACCCTGGCTCCGCGGCGACGTCTTTGACGCCGTGATGAACTACCGGTGGGCGGCACAGGCGATGCAGTTCTTCCGTGATCGTTCGCTCAAGATCACTGCAACGGAGTTCACCAGCCGGCTCGATACTCTTCGCGCCGACTACCGTGCGGACGTGAACAACGTCCTGCTGAACCTCTATGCGAGCCACGACACCGATCGTCTGGGTTCGATGCTGGTCAATCCCGATCTGATCTTCGATCATGCGGTCAGTGCGCGCGACAACCCCGACTACGATGTGCGCAAACCGTCCCCCGGCGAGATCCGCCGCCAAAAACTGCTCGTGCTCTTTCAGATGACGTATGTGGGTGCGCCCGCCGTGTATTACGGAGAGGAAGCGGGCATGTGGGGCGGCGATGATCCTGATGAACGGAAGCCGATGGTCTGGCCGGAGATGGCGTACGACTCCGAAATCACCCATCCGCTCGGGAAGTCCCGCCCGCGCGACATCGTCGCCTTCGACAGCACTCTGCACGCTGAATACAGAGCGTTGATGCGCATGCGTACAGCGGAACGCGCGCTCCGCCGGGGTGCCTATCGCCTGGTGTCGGCGTACGACGCGCAGGATGCCTTTGTGTTCGAACGTTCCGCGGGCGCGGAACGGATCCTGGTTGTGATCAACAATGGAGATCGTTCGACGCTGACGATACCGCTCCTTCAGGATACGCCGGGAAGCCGGTGGCGAGATCTGCGGAGCGGCGAGCGGTTCACAGCCGGCAACGGATCGCTGGCCGTTACGGTGGACGGCGTATCGGGACGTCTTCTCAAGGCGGAGCAGTAATGGGATGCACCGCTGCCCGGCTGCTCACCGGTCTGGGCCTCGCTCTCGTGCTTTCTGCCGGATGTGGAGGCAATGACGAACATGTTGTTGCGGTTGTGAACGGCGCGGAGGTGACTGCCGATCAGTTTCGCGCGCGCTATCAGAAGTACCTGTCAAGTACATCCAACAAAGACAACATCCAGGTCCGCAAGCAGGTCCTCGAAAACATGATCAATGAATTGCTGATAGCAGAGGACTTGCGTACCAGGGGCGCGGACGGGGACTCGGCGTATCGACGAGGCATGGAGCTGATCCGCCAGCAGGCGATGGCCGACGGCTATGCCCGCCGCATCACGACGGATACCATGACGGTGACCCCGCAGCAGGTTGAAGAGGAGTTCCGGCGCTACAATGCGCGTGTCGCAGCGCGTTATGTGTACGCGCCCTCGAAAGAGGGGGCAGAGGCACTCCGGCAGAGGCTCATGCAAGGAGAGACCTTCGAAAATCTTGCGCGGGAGACGTTCGAAGATCCCGGACTTGCGAACAACGGCGGGTCCCTCGGGACCTTTGGCTGGGGTGAGATGGAAGAGGCACTGGAAGAAGCGGCGTATACGTTGCCGCCCGGGCAGATTTCGGAACCGATCAAGCTCGCCATAGGATTCGCCATCGTCCGGGTGGATGCGAGAACGGTCGTCAACCCGCTCGCCTCCGAAAGCGACTATGCGAAGGTGAAAGGGAAACTCACCGAGGCCATCGTGAAGCGCACGGCACCCCGGCTCCTGGGTGAGCACGTCCGGGCCATTGCGGCATCAATGGATCCTCAGTTCGACGAGGCGACACTCGCGGACTTGATGGCTGCGTGGCATACACTAACCGGTGAGGAAAAGGCGCCGCATCAACTTGAATCCGCCGGCCTGCCCCAGCAGGACCTTCGCAAAAGGAATGTCGTCCGCTTGCGCGGGCGGTGGTGGACGGTCGAAACCCTTCTGCAGAAGCTGGAGGATACCAAAGAACGTCAGCGCCGCAGGGTGAAAAGCACGGGGGATCTGAAAGAAGTGATCCTCGGGCTTGCCGCGCGGGAGGAGATCCTGGAACGTGCCGAAGACCTTCATATCGAGCGGGAACCGCAGGTGGCCGGCCAGATAGAGGATCTCGGCGGGGAATTCCGCTTGCGGTATTGGGCGGGTCTCGTGCAGGACACGGTGGGCCGGCATGGCTGGCCCGACACATTGCTCCATCGCTTCTATGAGGAGCACAAAGAAAAGCATGCGGATCCACCGATGGTCAATGTTGCCGAGGTGCTCGTCCGCACCGAGCAGGAAGCAATGCAGATTGCCCAGGAAGCCCGGCGGGGATCCGACTTCGGCAAACTCGCGCGCGAGCATTCCATCCGTCTCTGGGCCGCCAAGCGCGGAGGAGAACTGGGATTCAACACGATGAGCGGTTTCGGCGTCATGGGTGAGAAATTCTTCGCGGCGCACCCCGGGGAAGTGATCGGCCCCGCAAATGTGGATCCGTACTGGGGCGTGTTCAAGGTGCTCGAACACAGGAGCGGCCGGATCAGGTCTTTTGAGGACTCCCGGGAGAGTGTGTTTAGCGATGTGACGGAAGCCAAAAAGCGGGAGGCGTTCCTTGGGGCGTTGGGTCGGCTCCGTGAAAAAGCAGAGGTAACGACCTATGTAGAGCGTCTGGCGAATGTCGTAGTCCAATCGGAGAACCAATGAAAAGAGGCATGGTATGAAGCCATTGCGTTCAAGTGTCATCCTCGCGATGGTCCTGCTGCTCTCCCTGGCGGCTTGGGCAGGGACGACGGGCAAGATTGCGGGTGAAATCAGGGATTCCCAGACCGGGGAAGCGCTCGTTGGCGCGAACATCCAGATCGAGGGAACATCGATGGGCGCCGCGACCAACATCGACGGGTATTTCGTCATTCTGAATGTCCCTCCCGGCCAGTATTCGGTCGCCGCCTCCCTTGTTGGCTACACGAAGAAGAAAGTCACCGGGGTGACGGTAAGCATCGATCTCACGACCACCGTAAACGTCCAGCTGACGTCATCGATGGTGGAGACGGAAGAGGTTGTGGTCACGGCGGAGAGAAGGGTGGTCAAGAAAGACCTGACCTCCGCTGAGGCCCGCGTGGATGCCTCGCAAATCGAGACACTTCCCGTGCAGGAGGTGAGCGAGGTGCTGTCGCTCCAGGCCGGCATAACGGTGGATCGCAGCGGCGGCATTCACATCCGCGGCGGCCGGACCAGCGAAGTCGCGTACTGGGTCGACGGCGTGTCGGTCTCGGATGCGTATGACGGCGGGCAGGCGGTCCAGGTGGACAACAACGCCGTGCAGGAACTGCAGGTGATCAGCGGAACCTTCAATGCCGAATACGGTCAGGCGATGTCGGGAATCGTGAATATCGTTACGAAGGACGGGCAGAGCGAGTATCACGGTACCGTGCAGGCGTATACCGGCGCCTACGTGACAAGCAATGGCTACCTCTTCGAAGACCGCAACATGGCCGTATCGCAGAGCAGACCTTCAGATGGAGCGGACATCACCGAACTCTATTATAATCTGAACAAGGTCCGCCCGTTCAACAACCGGAACATCGAGGGAAGTCTGAGCGGCCCCGTGCCCGGCCTGGACGGCCTCACCTTCTACGCCTCGGGGCGGTACTTCCATTCCGACGGCTACCTCTGGGGAAACCGGGTGTTCCTGCCGCAGCCCGATCAGTTCGGCAATCAGGTATTGGCGCATCCCTTGACCCTGTTGTTTGACGACCAGGGCAACATCATCGGCGCGTCGGTCGAAGATGACCCGGTGCCGATGAACGACAGGACGAGGTACTCCGGCCAATTCAAGCTCACCTATCAGCTTGCCGGCGACATGAAGCTCAGCCTCAGCGGGCTTGGCAGCAAAATCGATTATCGCGATTATTCACACGACTGGTTTATCACGCCTGACGGGGATGTGCGCAAGTACGACCGCGGGTACAACGCCGCCGCGCTCTGGACCCACACGCTCGGCGCAACGTCCTTCTACACGCTGGGGGTCTCCTTCTTCGTCAAAGATTTCAAGGAGTATCTGTACGAAGACCCGTTCGATCCGCGGTATGTGAGCGATCCGAACGTGCTGAACAGAGACCTGTACGAGTACATCAGCAGAGGCACCAATAACCACAGGTTCAAGAGGCGGACGGAAACTGCGGTCGCGAAGCTTGACTATACGGACCAGCTCAGCAAGCTTCATCAGCTCAAAGTCGGAGCAGAACTGAAAGTCCACCGGCTCTACCTCGAAGATTTCAGCCTGACGGAGGATGCCACGACCGGGATCGGGCCGATCATCCCCACGATCGACAGTCCACTCTATGAAGAATACACGGAAACCCCCCGGGAATTCTCGGTTTATATCCAGGACAAACTCGAGTACGAGAAGATGGTGGTGAACGTGGGCCTCCGGTTCGACTACTTCGATTCACGTGGGAAATACCCGGTGGATCCGCAGGACCCGAACGTCTACCTTCCCCAGAAGGAAGTCAACAAAGCCCTGTCGCTGGATCAGCGGATGTCGAGCTGGTACAAAAACGCAGAGGCCAAGTACAGCATCAGCCCCCGGTTCGGCATCTCGTACCCTATCACCGACGAAGGCATACTACACTTCTCCTACGGCCATTTCCTTCAGATTCCCTCCTTCATCCACCTGTATCAGAAGCCCGGGTACAAGGTGACGCAGGCGAGCGGGATTCAAGGCACATGGGGGAACCCGGATCTGGAGCCGCAGCGCACGATCATGTACGAGTTCGGCCTCCAGCAGCAGGTGAGTGAAGTGATGATGTTCGACGTCACCGGGTTCTACAGGGACACGCGTGACTGGGTGACGACGAGTTCGCCCGTTCCGGTGCGCGACCTGGACACGTACACCTCGTCCTATCTCACGTACGTCAACCGCGACTATGCAAACTCACGCGGCATCACGATCTCGCTCACGAAGCGGCAGAGCGATCTCTGGTCGTTGAACCTCGCCTACACCTTCCAGGCGGCAGAAGGGAACAACTCGAACCCTGATGATGAGGCGGCGGCCTATCGGAACAACACCGAACCCGCCCGCGCACTCACCCCGCTGGACTGGGATCAAACGCACACGGCGAATCTCACCTTCGGGTTGGGGGAAGAGGACTGGGGCCTGTTCGTTCTGGGAAGGTACGGCTCCGGCTTGCCGTACACCCCCACCATCAATCAGGCCGAGGCCCGGGGTGAAGACGCCGCCCGCGCCGTCCAGCGGAACAGCAGGCGGAGACCCGAGAACTACACCGTCGATCTCAGGGCATTTAAGAACTTCACCTTCGGACCGTTCACCGCATCTGTTTTTCTGAAGGTCTTCAATCTCTTTGACCGGCGGAACGAAGTGGATATCTACACGCAGACCGGTCGCGCCACCGCCACCGTGCAGGCCCTTGGTGCCGAGAATATCGATACGCCGGGCCGCATCAATTCGGTCGGGACCTTCATCGTCCGGCCGGACTATTTCTCCGAGCCGCGCGAAGTGCAGCTCGGCGTCGAGCTGAGTTTCTAAGACTTCAACCAGAGGAGAATTCGGAATGCTTCGCATGAATCTCATCATCGGCTTGACGGTGCTGCTCCTGGCTTCTTCCGGCCTGACGAGCGTGTCCGCTCAAACCAACGGTCACACGCCGAGCAAAGAACGTGTTGACCCGACACTCCGGCGGCGGACGGAAATGGATGGCAACAACGTCCGTACCAGCGTCTTCAACTTCGTGTTTTCCGGCCGCACCGGAGCAGGACAGGGCGTCCCCTACGAGTGGCCCAAGAATACCAACCGCGTCTACATCGCCCTCGTTGCCCTGTTTGTGGGCGGGGAGGTGATCGACAACTCGGGCACGACCATCCGTATCGTCGACCTGCCCGCCTACCGCACCAATCCCGCCACCGGCGGCGACTGGAACATGGGACCTGTTCCCGGCTACTTCAACCCCGATCAGGGAAAGATTGCCAAGAGCGACGAACCGGCCACATGGCCGAGTTTCTGGCCCGACAAGGTGAGCGATCAGACCGATCCGGGTTGGGCGGGGTCCTGGAACGGATTCTTCGGCAAGAACCAGTTCAATGCGGACCAGGAAATCTACTATCGTGCGGGAGATGACAACTACAATCGGTGGGACTACAGCCCTGACACCACAGATCCTGCACGCCGCGGCCTCGGGATGATTGTGGACGGGCGCGCCCTGCAGTGGTCGCAGGCTTCGGTCGCAGACGCGGTGTTCTTCATCCATGAGGTCAAGAACGACGGGACGAAAGACATCCTCAAGACCGGCGTCACGCTCTGGCTGGCGGACTTCGTGGGCGGCGACGGCGATTCCCAGGACGACAGCCCATCCTTCGATCTGATCCTCGACATCGCGTTTTCCCTTGATGCGGACGGCAGGAGCTCGAACCCGGCATTCTCCGGCGTTCCGGTCGGCTGCGCTGCAACGCTGTATCTGGAAACGCCCGGCAACGCCACGGATAGGATCGACAACGACGGCGACAGTCCGGAATTCCTCCTTGGTCCCAGAGTCACGGGCGACATGTTCGCAGCCCTCCTTCCCGGGACCACGCCGGAAGTCTCCGGCGACCAGATTGACAACAACCTGAACGGCCTCATCGACGAGGACTCGACGCATATTCCGTTCGGCCAGCAACGCGGCGTGGGGTTTGCCGACGGCATCGATAACGACGGCAACGCGGAAGCGGGAAGCCCGGTCATCACGCAAACCATGGTCAGTCAGGCCTCTCTCGATCTCTGGAGACGGTGGCCCGCCGACCCCGAACACGATGCGTTTCAACAGGGAATCATCCACCTCATCGACGTGGATGGGCCGAATGACCTGGGCAAGATGTTCAAGGACTACATTGACAACGACGGCGATTCCCCCGACAGCCTCCCTGTGGTTACGCAGGACATGGTGACCCAGGCGGCAGGTGATGCGTTCCGCCGCTACCGCGTGCCCGGAACGAAGATCATTCTCTTCGATGTGGGAGCAGAAGACGTGGGGAAGAAGTACATCAACCGGGATGGACTCGTGAGCGCCACGATCGACGAGGGGATCGATGAGATGATCGATGAAGGGCGCAATGACGGCATCGACAACGACGGCGATTGGAATCCTTTCACCGATGACGTCGGGCTCGACGGAGCCGCAGAGACAGGCGATGTCGGCGAGGGTGACGGGAAACCCACCTCCGGCGTGAATACGCCGTTCCCAGGCGAACCCAACATCGACAAGACAGACGTGTCGGAGGCCGACCAGATCGGTCTGACCAACGTGCAGTACCTGGCTGCCGGGGCCATCAACTTCAGCACAACCGCCGACATCCGGTTCTGGGGCGAGTTCATGCTTCCCGGCAGGTTTGTCAATCCGGCCCTCATCCCCACCGGTGAGAGCGACCTCTTCGTTTCATCCGGCATATTCCCCATGAAGGCCGGTCAGATTGAGCGCATCTCCTTTGCAGTGGTGTTCGGATCACCGACCACCTACGGCAACGCGCGCGTGAGCGGGGCGTTCGACGACGCGCTGCGCAAGAGGGAATTCGCGCAGCTCGCGTACAATGAGGACTATCAGTTCGCCCAGGCGCCCCTGGAACCCACTGTGAGAGCTGTCGTGGGCGATAGGAGAGTCACGCTCTATTGGGACAGGCGGTCCGAAGAATCCACCGACCGGTTCCTCCAGGGCATCCCCGGAGCTCCGGCAAAAGATTTTGAGGGATACAAGATCTACCGCGCCACCGATCCATCGTTCCTGGATGCGCGGCTCATCACCGACGGCTTTGGTTCGGTAGCTCCTTTCCTCAAGCCAATCATGCAGTTCGACCTGAAGAACGGCATCAAAGGATTCCATCCGACGCCCTACAACGGCGTGCAATTCTATCTGGGAACGGACTACGGTCTCGCGCATGAATGGACCGACAGCTCGGTCCAGAACGGGCCGAAATACTACTACGCGGTCCGGGCGTTTGACCAGGGATACACGCCCCTGAACATCACTCCCTCGGAAAGCAATCTGAAAATCAACATCGACAATATCACCGGTGAACTGGTCGGGAAGGGGACCTCGGTTGTGATTGCGGTGCCGGAGGCACCCGTGGCGGGGTACATCGCTCCAAGCGTCAGCCCCATTACGCTCGTGGCTGGCTCCACCACAGGAACCATCGGCTATGTGGTGGTAGATCCCGACAGCGTGCTGGACAATCACAAGTACAGGATCACGTTTGAAGACACCGTGCATTCCGGCGGGACGACGGCGCCGGACACGTTCTTGACGAAGACGTTGACCCTGGCCGATGTCACCAACCCATCGCGGATCGACACGCTGATCAGCCGGACGACACTGCTCGGCGACACCGTGGAGCACCCGATCACGCACGGTTTCCGACTTCTGGTCAACAATGAGAGATCTTTCGGCGTGAACGCTGACCTCTCGGGGTGGAACCGTGTCGGCATCTACAACTTCGACTTCCGCCAGTGGAAGGCGGGGTTCCTTTCGGGGCAGCAGAAACCGGCCGACTACAAAGTGGTCTTCGGACCGGTCGGCTTCGACACCTCAACGGCGTACGTTGTCCGGAGCTTCGCGCAGCCGCGCCCGGCAATTCCCGTGAACTTCAAGGTTTTCAATACCTCCGAAAACAAGCAGATCGACTTTGCGTTCTGGGAGCTGGATCTTGCGGGGGGCCCGGGCGTGTTCTCCACGGGGAGGGTCGGTTTCGACAACGTGAGCGACTTCATCGTGTTCCTGGAGAAGGACACGAGGGATTCCCTGGCCATCAGCTGGGGCTTGAGCATGGGGTTTGACTCAATCTTGAGCGCCCCTCAGGCGGGCGACACGTTGACCGTCGTCCTCTCGAAACTGTTCCGGCAGGATGATGTGTTCGAATTCACCACCGTGGCGCAGAAGGTTGACGATGCGCTTGCACAAACGAGCCTCGATCAGATCAGGGTGGTGCCGAATCCCTACGTGGCTGCAGCCACATGGGAAGAACGGACTCCCTACACCTCCGGCCGCGGCCCGCGGTCCATCCATTTCACCCATCTCCCGCAATCCTGCACGATCCGCATTTTCACGGTGAGCGGGGAGCTGGTGACGACGATTCGTCACGAGGCGTCGATGAATGACGGGACGGCAAGCTGGAACCTATTGACGCGAGACAACCTCTCTGTTG
>JADLEA010000005.1 GCA_020846365.1 Bacteroidota bacterium | reverse complement strand
CATCACTCGGATCACGGGGACTACGGCCGATCTCCCCAGGGATCCGGCGTTGAACACCGCGGGTGCGCCTGTTTTGGCGATGTTCAGAGAGGCCGGGACGCGATTCGGTGCCGAAATCGAGATCCACAAGGGACTTCCGCTCGGAAGCGGAATCGGTTCGAGTGCGGCAAGCGCAGTGGCTGCGGCCGTCGCATCCAACGCGGCGCTGGGAGCCGGTTTGGAAGCCGAAGCGCTCCTCCCTTTCGCGATCGAAGGGGAAAAGATCGCCAGCGGTGCAGTTCACGTGGACAACCTCTCCCCCAGCCTGTTAGGCGGTTTTATTTTGGTCCGCGGGTATGATCCCATCGACCTGATCCGGATCGCGCCCCCAGGGGATCTCTGGTGCACTATTGTACGCCCCCACATTGAAATCCGGACGAAGGAATCGCGGCAGGCCCTCCCCCGTTGTGTTCCCCTGCACGACGTGGTTACGCAAACCGGCAATGCGGCGGGCCTTGTAGCCGGTCTCCTGAAAGGGGATTATGCACTCATCGGCCGGTCGTTGCACGATGTCATTGCAGAACCCGTAAGGGGGCCGCTTATTCCTGCGTTTACGGAAATGCAGGCAGCTGCAATCCGGGTCGGAGCGCTCGGATGCAGTATCTCGGGGTCCGGGCCATCAGTGTTCGCGTTGTCGGTAACACGCAGGACTGCAGAGGAGGTGAGCAAGGTGCTGGGACAGGTCATGGATCAACACCGATGCCCTCATTCACGGTTCGTGTCAAGTATCAGTTCTTCAGGAGCGCGACTCTGCGAGGGAGCAATCGCATGAAACTTGTCAGCACAAGGGATCCGAACACTCAGGTGTCGTTCGTCGAGGCCACGCAGAAAGGGCTCGCGGACGACGGAGGACTCTTTGTTCCGATTTCCCTCCCTACCTTGCCGCGCAGTTTTGTGGATTCGCTCCCGTCATTGTCCTTTCAGGAAATCGCCTTCGCTATCTCACGGATGGTGCTCGCAGGGGAAATCCCCGATGCTCACCTCCGGGAGATCACGGAACGGGCGCTGAAGTTTCCCGCCCCGCTCCGATACCTGGATGAGGATCACGCCATCCTTGAACTCTTTCACGGACCGACGCTCGCGTTCAAGGACTTCGGAGCCCAGTTCATGGCGCAAACCATGGCGTACATAGACAGGAACGAATCCAGGAGCCGGACGATTCTGGTCGCGACTTCGGGTGATACGGGGAGTGCGGTTGCACACGGCTTCCACGGCATGCAAGGCATGCGGGTCGTCCTGCTCTACCCCTCTGGCAAGATCAGCAGCATCCAGGAGCTCCAGCTGACCACCATCGGAGGAAACGTCGCTGCGATTGAAGTAGACGGCACATTTGACGACTGCCAGTCGCTTGTGAAAGCCGCCTTCATGGACCGGGACCTCTCCACGCGAACGCGGCTTACGTCAGCCAACTCGATCAACATAGCGCGTCTCCTGCCTCAGACGTTCTATTATGCTTCGGCAATTGCGCAAGTGCGTGATCCGGCCCGACCGGTCGTGTTCGCAGTGCCGAGCGGCAATCTGGGAAACCTGACGGCGGGTCTGATGGCATGGAAGATGGGTCTGCCCGTGGAGAAATTCGTGGGCGCCACAAACATCAATCAGGTGCTGTCGCGATATGTGCACACGGGCCGCGTCGAAAGCGCGCAGGCACAACCCACGATTTCCAATGCGATGGACGTCGGCAATCCGAGCAACCTCTCGCGGATACGCGCGTTGTTTGACGACAGTCTCGCGGACTTGCGGCAGATACTCGCCTCTTCTTCGCACACCGACGACGCAACCCGGGTGGCGATCAAAGACCTTTACCGGACGTATCGGTACGTCATGGACCCGCACGGAGCCGTCGCATACTGCGGGCTCCGCGAGTACCGGCCCCGGGCGTCCGCACATGCTCTCGGCATCGTCTTGGAAACCGCGCATCCCGCAAAATTCCTGGATGTGTTCGATGGGACCATGCGCAAGGCCATTGAAATACCCGAACGGCTCCGCCGCGCCCTGAAGGGCAAGAAGAGCGCGGTGCCACTCTCCCCACGGCCTGATGCACTCAAAGAGTTTCTCGTATCCACATACCATCAAGGATGAAGCCATGAATCTCAACGGTATACGTTTGTCCATACTGGGCACCGGAAACATCGGATCCGCAATCGCACGAGGTCTCGTGTCCGCCGGCGTGGTTCCGGCCGATCACATTACGCTCACCCGGCGGCGCCTTGCCCTCCTCGAGCAATTCCAGTCTCAAGGGTACCGCACCATCAGCGATAATGTCCAGGCGGTTACTGCCGCCGACCTTATCGTCCTCGCCGTGACGCCGCAACAGCTCAATGCCCTTCTCGCGGAAATCCGTCCGGCCCTTGATCGCCGGCGCCACACGCTGATCTCCGTTGTGTCAGGCGCCACGATCGCACAGATCCGTTCCAAACTCGGAATGGAGATACCTGTGATCCGCGCAATGCCGAACACCGCCATCGCCATCCGGGAGTCCATGACGTGTCTTGCCGGAGATGACCAGGCGGCTTCGGCGATGGCGACCGTGCAAATCCTCTTCGACGCGCTGGGCAAGACGCTTGTCATCGAGGAGAACCTCATGGTCCCCGCGACCGCGCTGTGCGCATGCGGGATTGCCTTCTTCCTGCGGGCGGTCAGGGCCGCTTCGCAAGGCGGCATCGAAATTGGATTCCACGCGGACGAGGCGCTGCTGATGGCCGCCCAGACCGCGCGCGGCGCCGCAAGTCTGCTGGTGAAGGGTGAAACCCATCCCGAAGGAGAAGTGGACAAAGTCACCACGCCCCAGGGGTGTACCATCGCCGGGCTGAATCAAATGGAGCACAACGGTTTCAGCTCTGCGCTCATCAAGGGGATTGTCTCCTCTGCGGAGAAGGCAGCCGTGCTGTATGCGCCGCAGGCGAAATCATAGGAATTGATATTACCGTTTCCGTGGCATATATTGGAGGGACTTCGTTCCTTCATCCCCAAGCGAACCAAGAGGCCACACATGCGTCCCCTGATCCTCGTTACTCTGTTACTGATCATCGCTCTTCCGGCTGGAAGCCAGCCCCAACCCGCAGAGCCATTTGGATGGGCAATAGATATCCAGCAGACGTACTGGTCGGTGCCGAACATCACCTATTCGGTCGCCGATGGCTACGAGTGCAAGCTGGATGTGTATGCCCGGCGAAACGAGTCCGGCCCGGTGCCAACGGTGATTCACATTCACGGCGGCGGCTGGGTTGCGGGGACCAAGGAAGGCGGCCTGCTTGGACTGCTGCCCTACTTCGAGATGGGTTTCTCGGTGGTAAATGTTGAGTACCGCCTGGCCCGTGTGGCCCTTGCCCCCGCGGCAGTGGAGGATTGCCGCCTGGCACTCAAATGGGTTATCCGGAACGCAAAGACGTACAACTTCGACACCTCGCGCCTCATCGTGACAGGCGGATCGGCGGGAGGTCATCTTGCCCTGATCACCGGCATGCTGGACTCAACGGCAGGTTTTGACGCATCCAAGGATTGGGATCAGGTAAACCCGCTGTTGAAGGTAGCCGGCATCGTGAACTGGTTCGGCATTACGGATGTCGATGACCTCCTCCGCGGACCCAACCGTCAGAACTACGCGGTCTCCTGGATTGGCAGTCGCAGCGATGCAAGCGAGATGGCGAAACGGGTCTCTCCTCTTTCGTATGTGCGAAAGGATCTCCCGCCCATCTTCACCGTTCATGGAACCAACGATCAGCTGGTGCCATACGCACATGCCACCCGGTTGCATGCCGCGCTGGAGAAAGCCGGCGTGCCCAACAAACTCGTCACCATTCCCAACGGGCGGCATGGAGGATTCACACGGGCGGAAATGCTCAATATTTACGGGGAGATCAAAGAATTTCTCAAGAAACACGGGGTGCTACCAGAACCGGTCGCGCAACCAGCCGTACGCTAAGGGACCCCGAACAGCATCGTCCCCGCAACGGGCCCGCCACACATGGAAGTGGGCCCGTTCCTTCGCCGCTCCCGGACGGGCTGGCTGGGCGTCCTGAGACCAGGCACAAGGCCTGTCCTGGCGGCACGGCTCATCCCGGGGAGCATTACGGCAATTCGCAGCATGACGTGAAGGCATACTTTTCTACTTGCTATTCATGTTCAAAACGCTTTACTTAGGTTCATGCTTACCAACATCCATCACGGTTTCGGGTTTTACTACTTTTATCCCACGAGAGAATCGTGCCGGGACTGATGCATCCTTAACTGCGAATCACACAGCCAATCCCGACACAAGATCGGGATTTTTCATTATATGGACCCAGACCAACCTGTTGTCGCAATCCAGGGAGTCGCCGGCTCGTTCCACGACGAAGCCTGCGCCCAATACTTCCACACATCTTTCTCGACACTTCCCTGTGAGACGTTCCGTGACCTGTTCCAGGTCATGAAGAAGCGCAAAGCCCGCTTTGCCGTCATGGCAATCGAAAACACGGTCGCAGGCACCATCCTTCCAAACTACGCCCTTTTGCGCACCTCGTCGCTAGCCATCATCGGAGAGATTTACCTGGCGATCCGCCAGAACCTGATGGCACTGCCCGGACAGACACTGGAGGATATCCGCGAGGTGCATTCGCATCCGATGGCCATTCAACAGTGCTATAGCTTTTTTGAGAAGCACCCCGCTCTCCGGCTCGTCGAGACATCGGACACCGCGGCAAGTGCGGCATGGATACGCGATCACCGGAAGAAAGGCATCGGCGCGATCGGACCGAAACGCGCGGCCACCATGTACGGACTTCAGATCCTTGCGCCGGGGATCGAGACGGACAAGCGCAACTTCACCCGGTTTCTGGTCCTCACGGACAAGGAGAACCTGAACGGTTTCGCAGCTCCTCCGGACAAGGCCTCGCTGGCTTTTCACGTTTCCCACACGCGCGGAAGCCTTGCGCGCGTCCTGACGATTCTGGCCGACCATGGCTGCAACCTCACGAAAATCCAGTCCCTGCCGGTCCTGGGCCGGGAGTGGGAGTACTTCATGCATGTGGATCTCGAGTTTGACGACCATCAACACCTGAAGGATGCTCTTGCAGCGATCACGCCGCATGTACACGAGCTGCATATTCTCGGCACCTATCCGCGGGGGAAGAAAAGCGTATGATCATCCCGGCTTCTGAACGGTTGCGAAGCGTAGAGGAGTACTACTTCTCGTCCAAGCTGCAAGAGATACGGGAGATGGTGGCCCGCGGCATCCCGGTGATCAACCTGGGGATCGGCAATCCTGATCTGCCTCCTTCGCCGGCAACGGTGGACGAACTCGCATCGGCTGCCCGCAAGCCCGATAGACACGGGTATCAGGCGTACAAAGGATTGCCGAAGCTCCGTGATGCCATCGCCGGATACCTGAGATCCACTCACGGACTCTCCCTCGACCCGGCGACTGAGATTCTCCCATTGCCGGGGTCCAAGCAAGGGATGATCTATCTGGCCCTCGCGTTCCTCAACCCCGGGGATCGCGCGCTCGTGGGCGAGCTCTCGTACCCGACCTACACTTCCGTTACCCGTCTGGCAGGAGGTGAAATTGCAGTATATCCGCTCAACCCGGACGACCATTGGGCACCGGACTGGTCAAACCTGGAAAGCCTGAATCTTACCGGGGTGAAGTTGCTCTGGGCCAACTACCCGCACATGCCCACGGGAGCGCCAGCGCGCAGATCCACGCTTCAGCGTCTGGTGGATTTCGGTCTGAAGCATCATATCCTCATATGCCACGACAATCCCTACTCCATGCTCAGCTCCACGGCAGAGCCCGTGAGCATTCTGACATGCAACGGCGCAAAAGAAACCGCAGTCGAGCTGGGCTCGATGAGCAAATCTCATAACATGGCGGGGTGGAGAGTGGGATGGCTCACTGGACGGAAGGACTACATCGATACCGTCCTCCGCGTGGCCACCCAGGTGGAATCGGGCATGTTCCAGCCCGTCCAGGAAGCCGCCATTCGTGCGCTCCAGTCCGGTTCGGAGTGGTTTGACGGCCTGAGAGCCGAGTATGACAGGCGGCGGGCACTCGGCACCGAGATACTCCTGATGCTCGGTTGCACAGTGGATGCCGGCCAGGCGGGGATGTTTGTCTGGGGACGGATCCCGGAAGACGCCCCCGATGCGAAGACTTTCAGCGACAGCATTCTGCAGACCAGGCATCTGTTCATCACGCCGGGGAGCATTTTCGGACCTCGCGGCGATCGATATCTCCGCCTGTCGCTCTGCTGCCCAGTGAGCATCCTGCATTCGGCTCGAGAGCGGGCGGGCCTACGGCCCACACCCGTGAATGCCTCAGGGGAGGCGTTATGACGACGACGGTAATCGGTGTCGGACTTATCGGCGGCTCCATGGCGCTGGACGCCAAAGCAGCCGGTTTCTCGGACAGGATTGTAGGAGTCGACAGCAACCGGACCCACGGAGAAATCGCACTTCAACGGGGGATCGTTGACGACATTGTGAACCTGGAAGAAGGGGTGCGGATGGCAGATGTCATCATCCTGGCCGTCCCGGTGAGCGTCGCAGCAACTCTTCTGCCCGGGATCCTGGACATCATCGCCGCGGGCGCGGTAGTTACGGACGTGGGCTCGACGAAGCGCGCCCTGTGCGATGCGGTGCGGAACCACCCCCGCAGAGGGCGTTACGTCCCGTCACACCCCATCGCCGGCACGGAGAACAGCGGTCCCTCAGCCGCTCTGCACGGGCTCTTCCGCAACAAACTGGGGATACTCTGCGAATCCGGAGCATGCGATCCGGACGCCTTGAGCCGCGTGAAACACCTGTACACGGTGCTGGGGATGCGGCTTCTCTTCATGGAAGCGGATGACCATGACCGGCACGTCGCGTACGTCTCGCACATTTCGCACATCACGTCCTTTGTCCTTGCGACCACGGTTCTGGAGATTGAGAAGAGCACATCCACGATTTTCGATCTTGCGGGATCCGGTTTTGAATCCACGGTCCGGCTTGCGAAGAGTTCTCCGGACATGTGGACGCCGATTTTTGTGCAGAACGCGCAATTCGTCTGTGAGGCGCTTGACGCCTACATCAAGAACATCACCGCATTCAGGCAGATGGTCGCATCGGGCATGTCCGCCGACCTGTCGCGCACGATGGAAGATGCGAATGAAATCCGCAGGGTACTGGCGGGACTCAACGGCAAGCCGGCGGAGAACACCGGCCCCGGGCAAGAGAGAAGATAGTCAGAGGAAAGAATCCCAAGTCACACAAGAGGGAATTGCAGGATGGAGGCACATATATCATTTGAACGGCAGCGGCTGATCGGTCTTGATGCGCCGCGCCCGCTGATCATTTCGGGGCCCTGCAGCGCGGAAAGCGAGAGCCAGGTCTTGCAGACGGCTCTTGCGCTGAAGAAGCTGGACCGCGTCCATGTCCTGCGCGCAGGTGTGTGGAAGCCCCGCACACGCCCTTCGAATTTCGAAGGCATCGGAAGCGTCGCGCTCGCGTGGGTCCGCGCAGCAGGCAAAGCCACCGGCCTCCCCACCGCCATCGAAGTCGCGAACAGCCGGCACGTGGAGGAGGCTCTCAAGGCGGGCATTGACATTCTCTGGATCGGCGCCCGTTCCACGGCCAACCCTTTTGCCGTCCAGGAGATTGCCGATACGCTGCGGGGCACGGACACACCCATCCTCGTGAAGAACCCCGTCAACCCCGATATCGAACTCTGGATCGGAGCTCTGGAGCGGGTTAACAAGGCAGGAATCACAAAACTCGGCGCCATTCACCGCGGCTTCTCCACGTTCGAACGGTCCAAGTACCGGAACAAGCCCACCTGGGAAATTCCGATAGAGCTGAAGCGCCGCGTGCCGGGGCTCCCCATTATCTGCGATCCCAGCCATATCTGTGGTCGCACAGAAACACTGCAGGAAGTCGCGCAGAATGCCCTGGATCTGAACTTCGACGGGCTGATGATCGAATCGCACGTCCGGCCGGGTGAAGCCCTCAGCGACGCGAAGCAGCAACTCACTCCTGAAGAAACGGGCCAGCTCCTGAGCAAGCTCGTCTTCAGGCACGAGAGCGTCACCGACGTGCTGACACGCACGAAGCTCGAGGAGTTGCGTGAGCGCATCAACAAGATCGATCACGAGGTTCTGAATATTATGGCCGAGCGTATGGCGGTGGCTGAGGAGATCGGATCGTACAAGAAGCAGAACAACATCACGATTCTTCAGGCGTCGCGGTGGGATGAGATTGTGCGGACACGGTTGGAGGAGGGACAGGAGAAGAATCTGACGAAGGATTTCGTGATGAAGCTCTTTGAGATCATTCACCGGGAGTCGATCGAACATCAGTCCCGGGTCATGAACGAATGACCCGCACGGTTTCGCGGGCGACGACAATCTCCTCATCCGTCGCGATGACCATGCCCGCCACGGTGGAATCCTGAGCGGTGATGATCTGCGCATGGGCATTGTTCTTCGCGTCATCCAGCTTCAGCCCGAGGAAGGCCAGGCCGCTCAGCACGTCACGACGCAGTGCCGCGTCGCGCTGTCCGATGCCGCCGGTGAAGACAATCGCATCCGCCCCTTCCAGAAGAACCAGGTATTCTCCGACGTAGCGTTTGCAGTCGTAAATGAACCGATCGCGGGCCAGGGCAGCCCGTCTGTCCCCTTTTGCCACTGCGGCATTGATTTCCCGCATGTCGGCGGAGATCCCGGAAACCCCCGCCAGCCCGCCATTCTTTGAACACTCTGCAAGCGCCTGTTCCAGGGTGATCCCCTTCTTCTTCATCACATAGGGAAGGACAAACGGATCCATATCGCCAATGCGCGTTCCCTGCAGAAGTCCGGACTGAGGCGTAAAGCCCATCGAGGTGTCGATCGACGCCCCGTTCTTTATCGCGCACACAGACGAGGAGCCGCCGAGATGAAGGGAGATGATCCGGTGGCTGGTTGCCGGCAGTCCCAGAAGCCTGACGGTTTCCGTGGCGATGAATTTGTGCGATGCGCCGTGATACCCGTACTTACGGACGCCGAAGTCCGCGTACCACTCATAGGGCGTCCCGTAGATGCGGGCGTACTCGGGGATCGTGGTGTGGAAGCCCGGTTCGAACACTCCTACCCGGGGGGCGCGGGGGAGCAGGGTGCGGAACATCCTGATCGCGGTCAGGTAGGGGGGATTATGCGCAGGCGCCAGATCGCGGTACGCCTCCATCGCCTCAAGCACTTCATCCGTCAGGAAGACAGAGCCATTCTTCTCTCCGGCCTGGACGGTCTTGAAGCCGACACCATCGATCTGATCAAGAGACGCGAGAGCGCCGCCGGCCGGATCGACAAGAAACTCCAAGGCACCTTGTACCGCTTCACGGTGTGAAGGGACCGGTCGCACGGATTGATGCACCTGCCGGTCCCCCACCCAGTATGTCGTGATGGCGTCCTGTGTGCCGACACGTTCGGTATACCCGCGTGCGCGCTGGCGCTCCGCCGGCATGTCGAGCAGCTGGAACTTGAAGCTGCTCGACCCGATGTTGCACACGATGATGTTCATGACGCCTGTTGGAGCTTCCTCATCACCGCGTCCGTGATGCTCCGGACGAGTGCTTCCCGATCGTCGCCGCCCGCGGGGAGTTCGGGATTCGGATCCGGCATGGCGCAGGTCGTCGCATCTTCTTCGCATGACACGCAGCCGACCGTCGTGCGGATGCCGAATTTCTGCCTGAGATCGGTCAGCTTCTGCACCTGGTCCCTGTTCAGCACCGTCATGTGGCCGAGTTGTTCGGCGACAAAGGCGATGTGAGCAAAGTGCTCCAGCGTCTCCATCTTGTAGTAGGCATTGTAGATGTCTTT
>JADLEA010000004.1 GCA_020846365.1 Bacteroidota bacterium | reverse complement strand
CTTCGGACTCCATGGAAACGCGTCGGAGCATCTCGGCGGAATTGCACTCTCTCGATTCCCTCCGGCAGATCCTGCGGTCAGGACTCATCGATAGTGAGGCCTATGAACGTCTCAGCCGTGAGAAGGAAGCAGCTCTGGCATACCTCACTGCCAATCGCGGCGACGTCATTGCCGGGCGCAGCGGGCTTGCCCAGGCACGTGAGGTATTCGAAACCGCCAAACTCAACCTCGAGGCGACCACCATCAGGGCACCCTTCTCGGGCCATATCGCAGACTGTGTCCTCTCACCGGGCGCATATGTGGGCGCCGGTCAACTTCTCCTGAAAGTGGTGAATGTATCGAGCCTTCTCGTGGACGTGGATGTACTCGAGAGCGAAATCAGCAGCATCGCCGTTGGCCAGAAGGCTGGAATTCGTGTCATGGGGCTTGAGGGAGAGGAGTGTAAAGGAGTGGTAGCCTATGTCAATCCTCTTGTGAATGCAAAGACAAGAACCCTGACAGCAACGATCGCGCTCCATGCAGGCAATCGGATTACCCACGCTCCTTCCGTGTTCCTGCGCCCGGGCATGTACGCGACTGTGCTCGTCGAGACCCGTGTTCTCCCGAACCGGCTTGTCGTCCCCCGATCGGCCCTGTTGGTGCGCGACCAGCGCCCGCTCGTCTTCATCGTCAACGGTCAGGTGGCAAAGTGGCACTATGTGGAGACGGGTGAGAGCGACGAAGCATCTATTGAGATTCTGAGCGGTATTGAAGCCGGTGACACCGTCATCGTGGACGGTCAGCACACGCTCGCGCACGACGCGCGCATCACCGTCATCAAGACGAAGCCCTAGATCCGCGAGGGAGGATGCGACTCTCGTCTCTGGCCGTGCGCCGTCCCGTTTCGATCCTGATGTTCTATGCGGGAATCGTGATGCTGGGGATCGTCGCGCTGCTGACCCTCACCGTGGATTTCCTGCCTGCAATCGACATTCCCAGAGTAACCGTCCAGACTTCCTACACCGCGGCGTCTCCAGAAGAAGTCGAGGATGCCATAACCCGGCCGGTCGAATCAGCAGTGGGCACCGTTGAAGGAGTCAGGAGAATCCGGTCGGTCACCCGGGAGGGAATGTCCATCGTTACGGTCGAGTTCGCATGGGGCACCGGGATGGATTTCGCCGTGCTCGAGATGCGCGAGAAGCTGGATCAGGTGCGCGGTGGTTTTCCTCGTGAGGCGGACAAGCCAACGATCCTCAGAATCGATCCCTCTGTGGAACCCATTATGACGATCGCCCTCTCCTCTCCGGGGGAACATCAGGGCGACGACCTGGAGGCACTCGCGGAGCTCAAGGAGACCGCACGATCACTGGTGAAGCGGCGGATCGAACAGGTGAAGGGAGTCGCTCAGGCCGCCGTTCTGGGGGGAGCGGAACGGGAAATCCATGTGGACGTCCGAACCTCCGTGCTGCAGGCACTCGGCGTCACCATCGGTGAGGTTTCGGAAGCTCTGAGTTCGGGAAACATCAACCTTCCGGGCGGGACAATCAAGCACGGGCTCTTCAGGTATTCCCTGCGCACGCTGGGAGAGTTCACAGACTGCGACGACATCCGCAACACCGTCATCCGTCAGACCGCGCATGGCAGGCCAATCAAGATCCAGGATATCGCGACCGTACGGGACACGCATCGAGAGAGGTCGGGTCTCACACGGTACAACGGACACGAAGTCATCATCCTGCACATCCGGAAAGAAGCCGGGGCCAACACCGTAGCGGTCTCCCGCTCGGTCCATATCGTGCTGGAACAGCTTCGGCGTGAGTATCCCTCCCTGTCTCTTGACGTGATCGCTGATCACGCGGAGTTCATCAGCCAGTCCGTCTCCGATGTTCAGCAGGCGATCCTGATCGGTGCACTTCTCGCGTTGGCCGTGCTGTTCATCTTTCTCCGCCGGCCAGGGTACCTTCTCATGATCGGTGTCACCATGCCTGTCTCGATCCTGGCAACGATCCTTTCGATGCACTTCCTCGGGATTAATCTGAATATCATCTCGCTCACCGGGCTGGCTCTTGGGATCGGCATGCTTGGGGACAATGCCATTGTGCTGGTCGAGAATGTCACCCGTCTCCGGGAAGGCGGGCGATCGCTCCTTGACGCCACCCTGGAAGGCGCGGAGGAGATCGGGACGGCGGTGACCGCTTCAACGCTCACAAACGTCGCGATATTCATTCCGATAGTCTTTGTCGAGGGTGTCGCCGCACAGCTCTTCGTGGACATGGGCATCACCATGTCGATCTCGCTGATGGTGTCGCTTCTTGTGGCCGTGACCCTCGTGCCTATGCTGGTGTCAAGGGAGTCTGTCTGGAGGCGCCCCGCCAGGTCAGGTCTCCTTGCAGCGCTGGCTCGCTGCTTACGGACGAGGTTGTTACAGCGAGAGGAAATCGCTGTACCCCGGCTGCATACCACGGCCTTGTCCGGCCTCTCTTTCCAGCTCGACCGTGTGGATGCAAGCACGCGGACGGCAATCGAACACTATCTCTCCTGGGCTCTCGGCCACCGCATGACTGTACTGGTGGCGACTGCGGGCTTTCTGCTCCTCTCCGTTCTGCTCGCCCTTCTTCTTCCCGCCGAACCAGCTCCGGACATCGATCAGAGCAGGTTCGTCCTTCAGATCCGCATGCCCCGTGGGACTTCGCTGGCCGGCCTCAGTACGTTTGCCGGCGCTCTTGAGGGCCGATTGACGATGCTGCCCGGCGTCAAAGGAGTCTTCGTCCGGCTGGGCGTGACGGAAGACAACTCTTTCTGGAACCCCGGAGAAACACTGCCCGAAACCGCACTCCTGGAAGTAAGCATGACGGAGCCGGGCATGACCGCCGCGATCATGGACTCCGCGCAATCCATGGTCCGGCTTCTCTCGGGTTCCACAGTCGGGATAGAATACACGGTGAGATCCCGGGGGACAGCGTTCGAGCAGATCCTGCGGCCCGAACGGAACGATATCACCTGTCGTCTCACCGGCAGAGACCCTTCGACAGTGGAGCGCACAGCAGCCATCCTCGCCGGACGGATCCGGTCGATTTCCGGGCTGGTGGACCTCCGCGTGTGCCAACAAGAGGGGACACCGGAGTATCAGCTGACGGTCGACCGTGAGGCCGCCAGTCTTCGCGGGTTGAGCGTTCATGCTGTTGCGACTCATCTCATCCATCAGGTGCGGGGTCAGGAGGCGACTGCGATGAGTGATTTTGACCGGAAAGTTCCTGTGCGGGTTCTGCCGTCGATGCAGAGCAGAAATGACATCAACATGTTGCTCGCGTCGACCCTCCCCGGCAGAGACGCCGACATACCGGTCCGGTCGTTGGTTACCTGCGTTGAGACGGAGGGGCTTGCCGAGATCTGGCGGGAGAACCAGCAGAGGACATATGTTCTCACCGCCAATGTGAACGGGAGATCCCTGAGCGGCGTTGTGACCGAGCTCAATGCAGCAGCAAGGGCTCTGAATCTTCCGCCCGGCTATGCGATACGGATAGGAGGCGAAAACGAAGAAATCCGGGAGTCCTTTGAAGGATTGCTCGTGGTCATTCTGCTTTCCCTGTTCCTGGTGTTCATGATCCTCGCGGCAGAGTATGAATCCATTCTCTATCCTCTCGTCATCCTCCTGACCAGTCCGCTCGCATTCATCGGCGCAATGCTGGCCATGTTCATTACCGGTCAGAGCTTCAACGTCATGTCACTCGTCGGATTGGTAGTCATGATCGGTGCCGTGGACAATGATGCCGTCATACTTGTGGACCAGATAACGGATCTGCGGCGTGCGGGAACCGCTTTGCATGAAGCCATCCAGGCCGGGATGCGGCGCCGGCTCCGGCCGATTCTCATGACAACGGCAACCACCGTGCTGGGTGTGATCCCCCTTGTGTTTCCCTTCGGCACGGGGTCAGAGCTGGTACGGGCGTTGACCACGCCGCTGGTGGGCGGACTCATCGCCTCAACGATCTTCACCGTGACAACGATTCCCGTCGTGTATGCGTGCATCGACAGATGGGGATTGGGAAGGACGAGATTATCGAAGGATGAATCCCGGTAGCGATTTTGGCAATCGAAGGGGCCCGCACGCAGGTCTGTGCTCTCGAAGGGAATACCGATGAATCCAGATGTGCGCAGCATGCGGGAGATAGTCGATGCTTTGCTCCGCCGTCGCGTCGCGGTTTCGATGTGCTATGCGGTGCTTGTCGCGGGAGGCCTGTGTGCCCTCGACCGCTTGCCTCTTGACCTGGCCCCATCCGTCGAGTTCCCGGCACTGTCCGTCCAGACCGCCTGGCCCGGCGTCTCGGCCGAAACCGTGGAGATGATGCTTACCGCACCCATAGAAGAGGCGGGAAATACCGTCTTCGGCGTGCGGGGCACCAACTCCGTCTCTTCTGAAGGACTCTCGCGCGTGAGCTTCGAGTTCCAGCCGGAAACCAGGATGAACTTCGCCCGGCTGGAGCTGAATGAGAAACTTGCGGCGCTGTTGCGCACCCTTCCCGCGGGTGTGGGCCAACCGGTAATCGAACCGTACATTCCCAAGGATTTTCGCGATCTCTACGGCTTCATGACCTATTCCCTCGTGGGGAATCGACCGGCGTCGGTCCTGAGAAAGCTCTGCAAGGAAGAGATCGCACCACGTCTGCTCTCCCTCCGCGGCGTGGCCGATGTCGTCGTCTATGGCGGCGAAGAGGACGAGATTCAGATCGAACTGAACGCGAGCAAGATGGAGGCGCTCGGACTTGACGTCGAAGCCGCAACGAGCGGACTCGGGGTCCTGGAATTCAGCGCACCGGTGGGAGAATTCACGCATGGTTCGCGCAGACACGTCGTATCGGT
>JADLEA010000003.1 GCA_020846365.1 Bacteroidota bacterium | reverse complement strand
TTTTCGAGACCGGCGCCTTCAACCACTCGGCCACCTCTCCAGGGAGGTGTTAATATAGGCAAATCCGGTCTTTTCTGCAATGAATCTCGAAACCGCTCTACAAATCCTTCCCGTACGCAAACAACGCAGCCGCTCCACCTGTGTGCCAGAAGAGCGTCGAGCCGTACATCCCGGCCTTCGCGTTCTTCACGATCGCCCCGAATGCCCGACCCGTGTATACAGGGTCCAGAAGAATCCCCTCGTGACGCGCCATCAACGCGATCGCCTCGCGTTCAGTGAACCCGACAATCCCGTACCCGTCGCCAAGGTATCCATAGTCCAGAAAGAAATCCTCCGGAGTCACCCGGACATCTACTTCCATCACCTCGGCAGTCGAGTTCGCAATCTCCGCAAGCTCCACCTCGTAACGCTCCGGCCCTCGATCTCCCTTGTCGATGCTGATTCCCAGTATCTTCCCCTCATACCCGTAGAGCTTCGCTCCCAAAACCATCCCGGCCTGAGTACCCCCCGAGCTTGAGGCCACAACTATGGTGTCGGGATGAATGCCGGTATTCTTGATCTGAGCCACCAGCTCTTGCATCGCCAGTACGTACCCCTGCGCTCCAACCCCGTTCGATCCCCCGATGGGAATCACGTACGGCCGCTTCCCCTCCTTCCGGATCTCCTCCGCGAGCTCCTCCATCCGCTCTGCCCTCCGCTCCCGCTCCGTCCAGTGGATCTCTGCTCCCAGAAGCTGATCCAGGAGCAGATTTCCATTCGGTGAACCAGGGGCGGAGCCGCCAAGTACGAGCACGCACTTAAGTCCGGCCCGGACAGCCGCAGCTGCCGTCTGGCGACAATGATTGGACTGCGCAGCCCCTGCCGTCAACAGCACATCCGCCTTCTGCGCAAGGGCATCCGCAATCAGGAACTCGAGTTTTCGCGTCTTGTTCCCCCCAAATGCAAGACCGGTTTGATCGTCACGCTTGATGTAGAGCGGCGGACCGCCCAGAAATGCGCTTAACCGCGTCAACGGCTCGAGCGGCGTCGGCAGCTGCGCCAGCATGTATCGATTCGTCATAACGAATTCGCCGCAATCCCTACTTGATGAACCTGATGCACATCGGATACCGGTATGCTACCCCTTCGTTTGCCTTCACCATCGCTATGATCGTGACGACAAGACTGAATAGCCCAAGCCCAATTAGCAGCACGATGCCGATCAGGATCAGAATCAGGATCGCAGCCACAATATAGTACAGGGTCATGCTGATCTGAAAGTTCAACGCCTCTTTCCCCTGATCCGCAACCAGCGGATACTCATCTTTCTTTATCAGCCAGATCACCAGCGGACCCAGAATGTTGCCCAGCGGGATGACAAAGCCGGCAAGCGCGCTCAGATGGCACAACATCGCCCACGTGTTCTGGTCACGATTGACCGGTGGCGGGGTCGGAGTGCCGGTGGGCGGGGTCATTGGCACATTTTCCATGCGTGCTCCTTGAGATGGTTAGCGAAATATAGTGGAAATGCAGGCACAGTGCAATGCGTGAAACGGCAATCTCTACAAACCGGATGTAGAAAACACACCCTTCCCCTCAAGCTACGTCCCTCCGCATCCGCTAATCCCTCCGTTTTTCGCGGTTTCCCATGTGTCACCGATGTGGCACATGCCGTGAATGAAAGAGGATGACGAAATTGGAGGGTTTTCCATGAGAGGCTTCGGCAAATGCTCTCTCGTACTCGTTGGAATTTTGTGTATGGCACATACGCAAGCCGCTGCCGCCGCTGGATACGGCGACGTCGCGGTTATCGTGAATACTAATAGCCAGGCCTCGAAGACCATCGGTGACTACTTCAAGGCCAAACGCAGCATTCCGTCTTCGAACATCATCTACGTGAACGTCTCTTCGAGCGAAGAGATCGACGACGCCGAATTCCAGTCCCTGCGAAGCCAGGTCGAATCGCACCTGCAGGCGAATAACCTCGTTGACGGCATCAATTACCTCGTCACGACGAAAGGGGTCCCGCTCAAGGTGAACAGGGGAAACACCTTCTCGACCAGCTCCCCATCCGCTTCCGTCGAGAGCGAGCTTTCGTTGATCCTCGGCAGCAACGCCGCCTCCATTGGAGGTTCGGGCAGGATCTATTCGCCCTACTACTCCAGGGAGGCATCTTTCTCACACGCCGCCTATGGCATCTATCTCGTCACGCGGCTCGACGGGTATACTGTTCAGGACGTGCTGGACCTTATCGATCGAAGCGGGCCCGACACGCGCGCCAGAAAGTCATCCCGGTTCGTGCTGGATCAGGATCCCTCGTGGAACGCGACTGCGTCCTACCTGAATGACTACCTCGCACAAGCCGGCTCCCAGCTCGTGAGCGAGGGAAAGAACGTGGAACTGAACTCTGATTCAATATACGTCACGATGCGCGAAGAAGTTGTGGGCTATGTGAGTTGGGGAAGCAACGACCGTCATGCCTCGGAGTTCACAGAGAACGCCATCCCCTACAACACCTGGGCACCCGGCGCACTCTCCGAGACGTACGTGTCCACCTCGGGTCGTTCGTTCGAGGATCCCCCGACGTACGGCCAGTCGCTGATCGCCGACCTCATCAGGGAGGGTGTGAGCGGGGCCAAGGGCTACGTGTACGAGCCGTATACCACGTCCATGGCGAATTCTTCGCTGCTGTTCGACCGCTATCTGGCGGGGTACAACCTCGCCGAAAGCTACTACATGGCGTCCCGGTACGTCTCGTGGATGGACGTCGTGGTGGGCGATCCCAAAACCACCATCACGTTGGTTGATGGCCAGCTTCCCGTACAACTGGCATCGCTTCAGGGGGTGTTCAACACCGGCAATGCACAGATCGAGCTCGCGTGGACAACGCTGAGCGAGTTGAACAACTACGGGTTCTTTGTCCAAATGAAGAACAACGAGACAGACAGTTTCGAAGACATTCCTGGGAGCTTCGTCGCGGGGCACGGGACGACTCTGCAGCAACACGGCTATGTGTTCGGGTGGGTCTGCAGCGACGGGCTGTCGGGAAGTCTGTGTGTGCGCCTGCGCCAGGTGGACCTGGACGGAACTGAGCATTTCTCGGAGGCCGTCATGGTGGAGATTCCCGCACACGCCACCTCAGTGTCGACGGATGAATTTCCGTATCAGTTCAGTCTCGATCAGAATTATCCCAACCCCTTCAATCCCTCCACGACCATCCGCTATACGGTGCCGACGGCTGGCATGGTGAGGTTGACGGTGTACAACGAGATCGGGCAGGAAATCGGCGTGCTCGTCAACGCCTATCAGGAGGCGGGAACGCACGTCGCGCTCTTCACCACGGAGCGAACGGGCGTCACAGCAAGCGGCGTCTACTACTCTCGCCTGCATGCGGGCCAGTCGACCGAGACCAGGAAAATGGTGTACGTGAAATAATGGAGGGTACAGGAGATCGTATGGAAGAGAACCACGAAGAACTCGCGAGCGAACAGGCAGGGGGAGCTGCACATCCCTCGGGAGATTCACCTCTGGGCGGGTCATTGCACCCGCGGCTGGCGTGGATGATGTGCTATCAGGAAACCAAGAATGTCCAGGCAGTCTGCCGCAAGTTCGGCATCAGCCGGAAGACATTCTATAAATGGCTGAAGCGCTATCAGACCGAAAACGGTGACACCAAGGCGCTCGTGGACCGTTCGCGCAGGCCACACCATTTCCCGCGGGCAACTCCGGAGAGCGCAATTCAGATCCTCAAGGAAGCCCGCGAACAGACGGGCTTCGGTCAACGGCGTCTGCGCGCTTACCTTGAGAAGAGATACAACATCTCGCTTTCCGAACGAACGATCTGGAAGATCCTGAAGAAGGAAGGGATGGATTTCGACAAGGATGCAGCGTAGCAATTCCCTCTGAAGCGGCAAACACAATGGCGAAGGCGGCTTACCGTACCTTCGCCATTTTTTCTATCGCGGTCTCGACTTTCCCCTCTCCCTCGCCCTGGATCTTGTAGAAGTAGTAGCCATTGGCTATTTCATCGCCATCTCTGTCCCGCCCGTCCCACCAGATGCGGTTAAACCCTACTCTCAGGTCGGTCGGCGGGACATAGATCTCCTGAATGCGCCGTCCCGTGATGGTGAAGATGCGAATCGTGAGCCCTTCCGGCGGTCGGGCACCGGACAAGACGAATGTAAACTCCGTGGATGAGGAGAATGGATTGGGATAGTTGTAGACCCGCATGAGGCGCAGCTCACTCACCACCTGCACCGCTATGCGGCTTTCGAGTGAGTCCAGGCCCGCCAGGCTGTCCACGCGATACAACCGGACGACAAGCTCATGCGGGCCGTTGCTGAGCTGCGGGTTGAAGATGAAGCCATCGGCCGTGGCAATGGCCGCTGGGGTTGTGCCAACCCCCGCTCCAGTAGTACTGGCGGTCGCAGGCGCGGCTGTTCCCGGGTCTTCGGCCAAATTCGCATGATAGCCGTTTCTGACGATGTCGTTCCCCGGGCCAGGCCACGCTGCGTCAGATTCAGCGCCCGCCTTGGCTTGTGATTCCACCAGTTGATTATCCGCCCAGAGACGCACGCGCTCCTCACCGGGCTTGATCCCCACCAGATCCTCAAACTGGACGAGGAACTGCGGACGGCTCGACACATAGTCGCCATCCATCAACGGAACGCCATCCGCGTACATGCGGATTGTGGCGGACAGTGTCTCACCATTACCTGTGAAGTTCACAAGCACCTGCGCGTGGTTGTTCTCCGCGAGAAGATCACGTGCGCGGGCGGGAGGCGAGACTGCAATGGCAAGGAGATTATAGCCCGTGAGCCCATCCGAGGGTATGGACAGGTTCACTGTGCTGAAACTGTCCACGGGAACCGGACCTGCCGTGGCATAGTGAATAGGCTGCGCCACTCCTCCGGATCCAATGCGATCCACCCGGATCCGTACGCTATCGGCCGGCTGATAGCCGATGTTGTGGATGGCAAGCGGGATCTCCACCGCCGTGCCTTTGGCCAGGGTCTGGACTCTGGCACCGACCGTTCGCCCGCTGATGGCGAGATCCGGTGGCGGGATG
>JADLEA010000002.1 GCA_020846365.1 Bacteroidota bacterium | reverse complement strand
GTCGATGAATGCATTCCCGTCCGCATCCCAGATCTTCGAACCCGAAGCTTTGGTGATGAACAGCGGATTGCGCCCCACGGATTTGTATGCGCGGACGGGGGAATTGACCCCTCCGGGGATGACGGGCTTTGCCCTGTCAAACAGCGTATCTGATTTGTGCGAGTTCAGCGCGGTCATTTGCTCAGCACCTTTGCGGCCGCCTTGGCGAAATACGTCAGGATCATATCCGCTCCGGCGCGCTTGATGCTCGTGAGCACCTCCATCATCACCCGTTCTTCATCCACCCATCCCAGTTTTCCGGCGGCTTTCACCATAGCATATTCACCGCTGACATTGTATGCTGCCGTGGGCATGCCGAACCGCTCCTTTACGCGGTGAATCACGTCGAGATACGGGAGCGCGGGCTTTACCATCACGATATCGGCGCCCTCTTCAATATCCTGCGCCACCTCGCGCAGGGCCTCGTCGCCGTTGGCCGGATCCATCTGGTGCGAACGCCTGTCGCCGAACTTGGGCGTACTCTCCGCTGCTTCCCGGAAAGGCCCGTAGAATCCCGACGCGTACTTTGCCGCGTAGGACATGATGGGAGTGGTCGTAAATCCGTTCGCGTCCAGCACCTTCCGGATCGCACCTACCCGCCCGTCGAACATATCGGACGGCGCAACCATATCCGCCCCTGCCTTTGCGTGGCTGAGCGCCTCTTTGGTCAGCAGCTCCACGGATGGATCGTTGACGATTTCTTCCCCGCGGACGATGCCGCAGTGGCCGTGCGACGTGTACTCGCACAAACAGACGTCGGTAATCAGCAGCAAAGCCGGGACTTCTTTCTTCACCGCCCGGAGGGCCTGCTGCACGATTCCCCGATCGTCGTATGCTCCTGATCCTACTTCGTCCTTGTGATCGGGAATGCCAAAGAAGATCACCGCCGGAATTCCAAGGGCGTACACCTCGGCGCATTCCCTGACAATCTCGTCCACGGACATCTGGTACACGCCGGGCATAGAGGAGACTTCCCGTTTCACCTTCTTTCCCGGAACGACAAAGAGCGGATAGATGAAATCCTTGGGAGAAAGTTCGGTCTCGCGGACCATGGCGCGGAGTACCGGGTTCATTCTGGTGCGCCGCAATCTGGTAGTCGGGAATCCACCTACAGTTGTATCCATCTCGTCACTCTCCAGTGCAAATGGTGAATATCGGACGGGCTGCAGGCGCTTACGCGCCGGCCCGTGCCTGTTCTATGAGTTTCTGGGCAGTCGCCTTCCCGTTCTTCACACAATCCCCAACGGCGATCCCTCCACGGAAGTTGCTACAGATGACCAGGCCGGGGAATTTCATCTCCAGGCCGTCTATGGCATCCAGGAGCCGTTGGTATCCCAGATTGTATTGAGGGATGGCCTTCTCCCAGCGGTTAATTCGGGCATATGCCGGCTCGCCGTGCACACCCATGAGCGCTCCCAACTCCGAACGCACGGACCGAAGGAGCTCGGCGTCCGGCAGAGAGGCAAGGTCCGGTTGGCGCGAGCCACCCACAAATGTTGTGAGCGCGATGTGCCCTGCGGGAGCCCTCCGCGGAAACAGGGCCGATGACCAGATCGTGCCCAGGATCTGTCTGCGCTCCACCGCAGGAATGAGGAAGCCGAAGCCGTCCAGGGGGTGGGCGCTCTGATCAATCCTGTAGCCGAGGAATACTTCCGCCACGGGGGGATAGTAGACCTCGCGAAGCTGTGCGGCCAGCCCGGGCGCGTGAGCATCGAGCAACGAGGAGGCAACATAGGCCGGCACGGCAAGCACCACCCTTTCCGCCTCGATGACAGCGGTGGTGCCTCTCCGGGAATACTCCACGGTGAACCGGGACCCGCCGCCGGTTCCGTTCTGTCCGACCTTGATGCCCCGCACATCGCAGTCGTACTCCACCGCCTGGCCAAGAAACCGTCCGAGTGCGTCGGGAAACACCTTCATGCCGGCGGAGAAGGAGAACATCTGCGCGCGATCCTTGGCCACTTCCGCTCTTCGCCTGCGCTCACGTGCGCCGCCGATCATCCCTTTGATGAGGCCGCCGTACTTCTCCTCGAGCGCGTACAGCTTCGGAAAGGCGTGTCGTACGCTCAGTTCTTCCGGATTCCCCGCAAAGACGCCGGCGACGAAGGGATTGATGGCATAATCCAGAAACTCTCTCCCGAGCCGACGTTCCACAAACTCCGCCACGGTCTCCTCCTTTGTCGCGCGGCCGATAAATGGTTCCTGAAGAAGGCGCAGCTTTCCGGGAACGGACCAGAGCCGGCTCTTGAAGAACGCGGGAGGGGACATAGGCAGCGGGTGAAGTTGCCCGTTTCTGAGGATGTAGCGTTTGTTTGAAGCGGCATCGGCATACAAGCGATCCGGGGTGATCCCGATACCTTCAAACATCTCCTTGAAGACGGGCGAGGTTTCCAGGGCGCTGTTGGGTCCGGTTTCGACCAACCATCCCCCGTCAGAAACCGTGCGCATGGTTCCGCCGGGAACGCTCTCGCGCTCCAGAACAGTAACCTCTGCTCCGCCGCGTTGCAACCAGTACGCTACGGTAAGCCCGGAGATGCCCCCGCCTATGATTACCGTGTGTGGTCTAGCCATTGTTTGTCGTTTGCCGGTGTAGGTGGTGCGTCACAAGCTCCGCAAGCGCACCGATGAACGATGCGTTGGTGTGAAGTGCCGGAGTCATGTCAAAATATTTGATGCCCAGGGATTTGGCTTCGCGCCGCACTTCCATGTTGATCTCCCAGAGTGTCTCGACATGGTTCGAGACGAATGCGAGCGGCACCACGAGGACGTGCGTGACTCCGTCTGTTGCCAGCGCATGTATCGTGCCCGTCAGGGAGGGTTCTAGCCACTTCTGCGGACCTACTTTGCTCTGGTAGCAGAGATGGTGAGGAAGGCCGAAGTTGCCTGCCCGGACAACCGCATCGCGCGTGCGCTCGATCTGGCTCTGATACGGATCTCCCTGACGCACGAGTTTCATCGGCGTGCCATGGGCGCTAAACACCAGATGCACCTTGCTCCGGTCCGCTTCCGGGACCCTGAGCAGTCCGATACGGATATGCTCCACAAGGGCGCGGACGTACAAGGGATGCTCGCAGTACTCCTCGACGACTCTGATGTCTGGTGCATACCCCGTCCTTGCCGCAACCCGCCGCCACTCATTCACGCTGGAGCCGGTCGTGCTGCGGGAGTACTGGGGATAGAGCGGCAACAGCACTACGCTGTCCACCCCCTCGTCGTGAAGCTCCTTCACCGTCTGTTCTGTGAGAGGGTGCCAGTAGCGCATGGCAACTTTCACCCTTACCTGCGCTTCGGCTTTCAAGCGCTGTTCCAGCGCCGCAGCCTGCCGCTGCGTGAGGCGAAGAATTGGAGACCGGCCTCCGATGTGCCGGTAGTACTCCTGGACATATGGCGCCCGGCGGCTCGAGATCAGACGAGCGAGCGGCTTTCGGAAGAGAAACGCCAGCGGCAGGTCAATGATATCGGGATCGCAGAACAGATTGTACAAGAACGGTTCAACTGCGCTGAGGGAATCCGGACCCCCGAGCTGGAGAAGTACGACGGCAGATCGACGCGGAGGGTTCATAGTGGTGCGGTGCCGTGCATTGCGGGGCTCAATTCCTTTACCGCCTTCACCATGGCCCGGGCATGGTCCGGGGGCACATCGGGAAGGATACCGTGACCGAGATTGAATATATGTCCCGGCCCTTTGCCGTATTTGCGGAGGATGGAATGCACTTCGCGCCGTATGCTGTCAGGGTTTGCATAGAGAAATGCCGGGTCCAGGTTCCCCTGAAGGGCAACTCTGTCCTGCACCAACTCGCGTGCCTCCGCGAGATCCACCATCCAATCCACCCCCACGACATCCGCTCCAATGGTCGCTATGTCGCGCAAGGTGCCCTGCGCGCCTTTTGAGAAAACGATGACGGGAGCGCCGTCACGCCTCATCCTCGCCACGATATCGGCCAGAAAGTCAAGCGAGAATTTCTTGAAATGGTCCGGGGAGAGTATCCCCCCCCACGTGTCAAAAATCTGCACGGCATCCGCGCCCGCGGCAAGCTGGGCTTCGAGAAAAAGCCGCACAGAGACTGAGAGCTTTTCCAGAAGTCTCAAGAGCGCATCCGGTTCATCGAGCATCATCGTCTTGATCACGCCGAAATTCCTGGTCCCGCTCCCTTCGATCATGTACGAGGCCAGCGTCCATGGTGATCCCGCAAAACCGATCAGCGGGACTCGCCCGCCCATGAGCCGCCTGGTCAGACTGATCGCATTCAGGACGTAGCGCAGATCTTTCTCCGGATCGGCGACCGGCACCGCGTCAATCTGTTCGCTGGAGCGCAGCGGTTGTGGAAACCGCGGACCCCGCGATTCCTCCATGACCAGATCCATCCCCATCGCTTCGGGAATGACCAGGATGTCGGAGAAGATGATCGCCGCATCAACCCCGATCAGGTCCACCGGCTGGATGGTAACCTCCGCCGCCATTTCGGGGGTGCGGACCATGGTCAGGAAATCCGTCTTCGAGCGAACCGCGCGGTACTCGGGAAGATAGCGGCCGGCCTGGCGCATCATCCACACCGGAGTCCGCTCGACATGCTGGCGTTTGCAGGCACGCAGAAAAAGATCGTTCAGAAGATGTGACATAGTCAGGAGATCGATTGAGATTGAATGTATGAAGCGACGGAAGCGATGAGTCCGCCGGATGTTGCTTCCTTTGCGACGATCCGCACCGGCAGCGGCAGCGCCTCGATTGCTTCCTGCGTTGTGGCACCGATCGCCGCGATGGTCAGCCCCGGACCATGGGCTGCCAGTTCTTCTGCCGTGAACAGCTTGCCAAAATTCCGCACGGCGGAAGGACTCGCAAACGTGAGGACTGCCGGCCCGCCCTTCAACACCTCCTGGCGCATCAACCGGGCGCTCGTGTCATCTGGACCGACCGTCCGGTACACTACCACGGGCACGACGTCGGCGCCTGCCGCTCTCAGTGAATTCAGCAGATCTTCACGGCCGATGTCGCTTCGCGGCAACAGCACGCGTTTGCCCTTCCACGAGCGGTCCGAGAGCGACGTTGCCAGGCCGGCTCCGGAGAATTCACCCGGTACCACCGTGACCGGGAGACCGTAGCGGCGGGCTGTTTCAGCCGTCTTGTTTCCTACCGCGAAGACTTCCCTCCCCTCCCAGGATGTGTGCGCAAGGCCGATCGCCTCCGCCCTGTTCATCGTGAAGCGGACTGCGTTTGCGCTGGTAAAGGCCACGGCATCCGCCGGCTTCAGCTCCCGGAGCGCGAGGTCGCACCGTGTCGTGTCCTCCGCCGGCAGAATTCTTATCATAGGGAGGAGCACCGCCACACCGCCCAGTTCCCTGGTCGCATGTGCCATCTCGCCAGCCTGTTCTTCAGGCCGCGTGATGATGACTCTACTGCCTTCAAGAGGCCGGGTTGCCATGAGTGTCTGAGCGAATCGTGTCCAGAATGCCACGGGCTCCGCGTTCGAGCAAGTCCGCAGCAAGTCTTCCCCCCAATTCCTCCGCGTGATCGGGAGAGCCGGAAACCGTTCCTCGCACAACCTGTTTGCCGTCCAAAGATCCGACCATCGCATCCAGGACCAGCCGGGGTGCGCCTTGCGAACCGGTCATCACACGCGCATACGCGCCGATGGGGACCTGGCAACCGCCTTCGAGTGCACGGAGGAGCGCGCGTTCGGCGGTGGTGGATTGCCCGGTGGCCTGATGATGAAGCGCAGCCACGGCGGCCAACGTCCGGTTATCTTCAGACCGGATCTCGATGCCCAGAGCACCCTGCCCCACAGCCGGCAGCACGAACAGCGGATCAAGGGATTCCCCGATGCGATCCTCCCACCCGAGGCGCAGCACGCCGGCGCGGGCAAGGATCATTCCGGCCCAATCGGATTCTGTCAGCTTCTTGTACCGTGTGTTCAGGTTTCCGCGGATATCGACAATCTTCAGATCGGGCCGGACATGCAGGAGCTGGCACGTCCTTCTGAGACTCCCCGTCGCGACGTGCGCGCCCTGCGGCTGTTCTGCGAATGAGCGAATCGGGTTGCCGGGCCGCGGGAGGAAAACATCCCGGACATCTTCGCGTTCTGTTACCGCACCCAGGCGCAGCCCGTCCGGCAGGCTCGTCGGTAGATCCTTCAGGCTGTGCACGGCCAGATCAATGGACCGCGTCAGCAATGCGTGTTCGATCTCCCGGGTGAAAAGACCCTTGTCGCCGATGCGGGAAAGAGGTGCATCGAGGATCCTGTCCCCTGTCGTCTTGATGATCTCGACGACAAAAGCCGTCCCGGGGAAACGCTCCATCAGACGGTCTCTCACCCAGTGGGCCTGCCAGAGTGCGAGGTCACTGCCGCGGCTGCCGATGCGGATCGTGTCAGTCGCCATGGTGGCCGCCTTTGGTCATGCCGAAGAGTTCACGGAGGACCCGAATGCGTAGTGACGTTTCCGTTTGTTCCCCGCCGTTCTCCGCCCCCTGCTTGAGAGTCGTAAGCGGCTGGTGGAGTATCTTGTTTACGATACGGCGGGTCACGAGTTCCACCAGTTCCCGGTCTTCCGCGCTGAAACGGTTGATGTGCTTCTGTACCTCCTCCTGCCGGATGGTTTCCAGAGTGCTGCGGAAGTCCTGAATCGTAGGTGCGACTTCAAGCGACTTGTACCAGCGAAAGAACTCTATCATCTCTTCACGGATGATGCGTGTCACCGCCGGGAGGGCGGAGGTCCGTTTCTGAAGATTGTGATCCACAATGGCGCTCAGGGCGTCGATATCGTACAGGAAGACGTTTTCGATCTTCTTCGCCGCCGGATTCACATTGCGCGGCACGCCGATGTCGATGAGGAAGAGCGGATTATTGCCCCGTTGCCGCATAACGGAAGAGACGTCATCCGGTTGCACGACGTACGAAGGGCTGTTGACCGAGGTGATGACGATATCCGCTGCCCGGAGTGCATCAACCATTTTCTCGTAGTCGACCGCTTCACCGCCAAATTCTGCCACAAGGGCATCAGCCCGTGCGCGCGTGCGGTTTGCCACCCGCACTTTCCCTATGCCTTTCGCCACGAGGTGCCTGAGTGTAAGCTCACCCGTCTCCCCCGCGCCGATCAGGAGCGCGGATTTACGGGACAGGTCGGCGAAGATCTTGCTCGCCAGCTCCACTGCTGCATAGCTGACGGAAACTGCTCCCTCGCCGATGGCGGTTTCCGAACGTACGCGTTTGCCGACGTGCAGGCTCGCCTGCATCAGCCGGTTGAGCACGGGTCCGAGACTCTCCGCATCCCGCGCCGTTTGGAAGGCCTCTTTGACCTGATTCAGAATCTGAAAATCGCCGATGACCATCGAGTCGATACCGGCCGACACCTTAAACAGGTGATGCATCGCGGCACCTGCCCGGTGCGCGGTAAAATGGTCCGGAT
>JADLEA010000001.1 GCA_020846365.1 Bacteroidota bacterium | reverse complement strand
TCACGTCCTGTGGCACCCCCTCGATGAGCACGGTGTTCCCGCCGAAGGGCTTGGCGTCGAAGCCCAGCTCTTCGAAATACGGAAGCAGCTCTTTGAACAGCGCAGCATCGCCGGGGGTCAATTCCACCGTTGCTGGAAAGAGGAGTTGTTGTGTAGCCCGCAGCCCCCGTTCCATTCGGTCCAGCGCCTGCTCGTACAGGATCCTCTCGTGGGCCACGTGCTGGTCCACGATCATCACACCGTTCCGGATCTGCGACAGGATATATCGATTGTGAAGCTGCCAGAGGAGCTGCGCAGTGCCCGGTTCCGGACGGACAGTCTCCGGCCGCACAGAGCCGGGATCACCCGTGTCTGTCAGACCTGTCCCGGCAAAAGCCGCATCCAGCACACCCTCGTCGCCGGATTGCTGCCCGGCCGGCGCCGGTCGCGGTCCGAAAAGGAGGTCTGACTGTCTCATCCCCGACGTTGGATCCGCCGGTAAAATCTCCCCGGTGGCGCGATTGACGCGATCCCGGTCGGGGAATTGCCATTCTCCGCTTTCGGTTCCGCCACGGGGCTGCCACTCATGCTGGCGCGAAGTAAACCGGAGCCCGATACCGTCGGAAGAAAAGCCGTCGTCCGTGGTGCTGAGCACAGGCACGGCGCCTGACGCTGCGAGCGCTTTCCGCGCCAGGGATGCCACAAAGCGGTGCACCCCCTGCTCATCGTCAAACTTGGCTTCCATTTTCGAAGGGTGCACATTCACGTCGATCCGGCGCGGATCGATGCGGAGGTAGAGCAGGAAGAACGGGAATGTCCCTTTCAGAAGGAGATGCTCATACGCCGTGTGGACGGCGTGGCTGACGCTCTTGCTGACGATGAATCTCCCGTTGAGGTAGAGGTATTGCCCCATACGGGACTTCTGCCCGAACTGCGGTTTTCCGATATATCCCGAGACGGAGAGGAACTCGGTTTCTTCTTCCACGGGGATCATGGATTCGAACGCACGTTGACCCAGAAGGTCGATCAGGCGCTGTTCCAGAGAGGAGGGTTTCAGGCGGAACACCACTTCCCCGTCGCTCACGAACTCGAGCGAGAGCCCGGGATGTGCCAGCGCCGTTCTCTGGATCACATCGTGGATGTGCCGGAATTCCGTGTTCGTGGTCTTCAGGAACTTGCGCCGGGCGGGGACATTGAAGAAGAGGTTTTGCACCGTTACTGTTGTTCCGCGTGCACGAGCGTCGCGGGAGAGCTCGGGTTGTTTTTCGCCGGCGATCTTCACCACCACGGCCATCTCATCATCTTCGCGGCGGGTTTTCATCGTCACCTGCGCCACGGCCGCGATGGAAGCCAGCGCTTCTCCGCGGAAGCCGTACGTGCGGATTTCCTCCAGCTCTTCGTACGTCGCGATCTTGCTCGTCGCGTGGCGGAGGAACGAGTGGACGGCATCCTGTTCATCCATCCCGTAGCCGTCATCGGCGACCTGAATGAAATCCTTCCCGCCCTCTTTGATGATGACCTGGAGGGACGTCGCGCCGGCATCCAGGGAGTTTTCGATCAATTCCTTGACGACGGATTCGGGACGCTGGATCACCTCCCCTGCTGCGATTTTGTTGGCCAGGTGATCGGGGAGGACCGCAACGCGGCGGCGGGGGGATGGGTCGGGGTTCATGCCTGGAACAGCGCCTCCGCGAAATCCGCCGGGCTGAACGGCTGGAGGTCATCCACTTTTTCGCCCACGCCGATATAGCGGACGGGGATGTTCATCTCGCGCGTGATCGCGAGAACGATGCCGCCTTTTGCCGTGCCGTCCAGTTTTGTCAGGACGAGTCCGGTCACGCCCACGGCATTGCTGAATTGCTTCGCCTGCTGCAGTCCGTTCTGGCCGGTGGAGGCATCGATGACGAGCAGGACCTCGTGCGGAGCGGCGGGGAACTGTTTCTTGATCACGCGACCGATCTTCTTCAGCTCCTCCATCAGGTTCACGCGCGTATGGAGGCGGCCGGCGGTGTCTATGATCACGACATCGCTGTTGCGTGACGCCGCGGCCTTGACTGCGTCGAACGCGACCGCAGCCGGGTCGGCACCCTGTCTTTGCTGAACGATTTCCGCTCCTGCGCGTTGGGCCCAGATTTCCAGTTGCTCGCCGGCCGCAGCTCTGAACGTATCCGCCGCAGCGATGAGCACTTTGTTGCCGTTCGACGTGTAGCGGCGCGCCAGCTTGCCGATCGTGGTCGTCTTCCCCACCCCGTTGATGCCCACCACCAGAATGACATACGGGCGCTCGGGCGGAAGCGCATAGGGCGCGGCAGACGGGGCTGTGTCCGAAGCGCGGAGTTGATCGGCGATCTCCTGCTGGAGGAGAGGCAGTATACCTGCGGCATCTTCGGGAGGGGTCTCCTTGATCCGTGTCCGGAGCCCATCCATAATCTGCGCGGCTGTGCCGGCGCCCACATCGCCGGCAATCAGGGATTCTTCCAGGTGTTCCAGAAGCTCTTCATCGACCTTGGGTGCGCCGGTGAGGATGCGGGTCACGCTGCCGATGAGCCCTTCGCGGGTTTTGGCCAGGCCTTCCCTCAGTCTTCCGATGCCGAGTTTGTCCAGCAGACCCATATGGTGTTACGGCTCCTTG